>JBKJXQ010000251.1:0-2604 GCA_046716235.1 Chitinophagaceae bacterium | reverse complement strand
CATCATTCTGTTCACTACTCAGCATCGCCCTTCACCCAACACAATTTATTTCTCCCAGAGTCTGTACACCCCTCTGCTCAATAAAAGGCAATTGGGGTTTCTGTTAATCGGAGAAGTTATACCAATTACATTAAAATAACACTGTCACCCTGATCCCGCCTCAGGCGGGACGAAGGGTGATTATAAGGCTTCGATAAACTCAGTCTGACATTTATCCATAGATATACGCTTAATGTTTAATTGGTACTATGGGGTGAGGTTTTCACCACTCACTATTCACCATTCACCATTATCTTGCAATATGACCAAAAAAGAACGATACAACTTTATCATTGATTATTTTCAACAGCATGCCCCCGAAGCAGAAACAGAATTGCTGTATAATGATCCTTACCAGTTATTGGTAGCAGTCATTCTTTCGGCCCAATGCACCGATAAAAGGGTGAACATAACAACACCCGCTATTTATAAAAAATATCCGGATGTACAATCACTCAGCAGAGCCAGCTTTGATGAATTATTTCCATTTATAAAAAGCATATCGTATCCAAATAATAAAGCCAAACACCTTATTGGTATGGCCAATAAGGTCATCTCTGATTTTAATGGTCATATACCAATGACAGTGGAAGAATTAATACAACTGCCGGGTGTAGGCAGAAAAACAGCCAACGTTATCACATCGGTTATTGACCAGCAACCCAATATGGCCGTGGATACCCATGTGTTCAGGGTAAGTAAAAGAATAGGGCTGGTACCCGCAACAGCCACTACCCCACTGGCAGTAGAAAAAAAGCTGATAAAAAATATTCCGGAAAACTTTGTTTATAAAGCCCATCATTGGCTCATCCTGCATGGCCGCTACATCTGCATGGCCCGCAATCCTAAATGTGACCAATGTGGAATAAACAAAGTGTGTAAATATTTTTTACGAACTAAAAAAAGATAAAAGCTTCCGGTGTAAGTACCCTTCCCACACCGGGCTAACACAGTTTTATTGATAGCCATCTTACAAATGTTATTCATTATTTTTACAAGGCCTCGTTGATGAGAATTCCGTACCCCGTCAAAACAACCCTTTAAACCTTTAAAAATGCAAGACGGAGCTTTACTTTTTGACGAATCATTATTCAACGCCTATCTTTCCTTTAAGCCATTGGTAATGGCTCTCAAGAAAAATATAGAAGAGGGCAATCCCGGCATGAAGAAACTTTACGGTCAGGTGGTAGAAGAATTTGAATCACATCCGGAGCTGATGACTACCATAACGGATCTTTCTATATTAGACTCCCATTCCGAATTGATTGAAGAATTACTTTCTGCAGTATTTCCGCCCACTACTGCCAATTATATGTATGGTGTTGCTATTCCCTTTAAACACCAGGCGGTGTATACATCGCCTCTTTTTAAAACGATGCTGAAGCCGGGAACTAATGAGATAGATGTACCAGAAAGCCAGACAGGCATTAATCTGAGCCAGGAAAAACTTCATTTTGCTTACGGACTTTTATTAAAAAAATATTTAGGGGTAAATAGCCCCGAGACTTCCCGTTCCATCCACCCATATCCTGATCCTGAAACCGGGCTAACCCGCTACCTCGAAATGAGGATTGATGCACGGTTCATTGACATTAAGCCGGTACATGAAATGCCAAAAATGCCGGAGAGTATTTTGAATAAGCAGACTAATAATATAATGACTATAGCAGAGCTGATGGAACATATTCCATTAGATAAATTTTCTTTTGAAGGGGTATCGGTTATCCGGGTGAATGATATGACTGAGCAGGAAGTGATATCAAAAATTAAAAACCGCCTGCTTGATAATAACGCTTTTGCTGATGATGCTGTATATACCGAGTTGGAAAATCATATTCAAAGCCTTATAGATCTAAAGGACTTAACAATCGGTATCACCCCTTTTTTCAAAATAAATAATCACTACGTTTATTCTGATTTGCACAACAATAACAGTATCCTGTTTAAACGTATCAATACCACCATTGATAAAGATGATATAAGTGATTACTGCAAGCTTTTATTCCGGGATAGTAATTCGCCGCTTTTATTTGATACATTGGATGAACAGTCATTAAATAATGTACAATGCCTGCAATATTATTATATGGAAGGTGCCAGGAGCCTTATCATTTGCCCGCTTAAAAATAAAGATGGCATTCTGGGTATACTGGAGGTGATGTCAAAAACACCGGGGCAACTAAAACCGGTACATCTTACCAGGATAGAAGCGGCCATACCTTTATTTACTTTAGGATGCGAAAAAACATTGGAAGAACTGAACAACGAAGTGGACCGTATAATCAAGAAAAAGTTTAGAGCTGTACAGCCGGCTGTTGAGTGGAAGTTTACAGAAGCAGCCTTAAATTATATAGTAAAGCAACAGGAGAAAGAACATATTACCATTGAACGCATTGCTTTTTCGGATGTATATCCTTTATACGGAGCTATAGATGTAAGAAACTCATCCACCCAACGGGCCCATGCCATACAGCGGGATATAATAGAGCAACTGGAGATGGCATTTAAAGTAATAAAAAAAGCACAAACAGAAATGTCTTTCCCCCTATTACAGGAAATAGAATT
>JBKJXQ010000250.1:0-6062 GCA_046716235.1 Chitinophagaceae bacterium | reverse complement strand
GCATTTTGTTATTACTGCAAGAGGTAAAAAGGAATACTATTATAAATAAATAAATGCGTATCATTTTTTACAGTCCTCAATAAAGGAGTTGAGTACAGTTAAATTTTAATCAAACTTATTTTCCCAGCCATCTTTTTTCATCTGCGCTACTTTTTCAAGCACTTCTGTATTCAGCGAGGTTTTATAATCAGCTATTTTTTGAGAAATAGTTTCATCAGCAGTGCCGAGTATTTCTGCAGCCAGTATACCGGCATTTTTTGCAGCGTTCAATGCCACCGTTCCTACCGGTACACCATTTGGCATTTGTAATATCGATAACACAGAATCCCAGCCATCAATTGAGTTGGAGGATTTAATAGGTACACCAATAACAGGCAACACCGTTACTGAAGCCACCATTCCGGGTAAATGTGCAGCGCCACCGGCACCTGCAATTATTACCTTCAATCCCCTGTCTTTGGCAGTAGTTGCATACTCAATCATGCGGTGTGGAGTACGATGTGCAGATACAACTGTCACTTCATGTGGAATGTCAAATTGTTTCAGAATATCTGATGCAGCCTGCATCACATGAAGGTCGCTGTCGCTGCCCATTATTATACCTACCAGGGGATCCATATCAAAAGTTTGAAAAGCAAAGAAAGGCTAAATATTGTATCTCACAAAGATGGAATCGGCAGAAGTTTTTTTTATAATTATCTATAGTACCTTCATTTCCTCAGGCTAAACTTGCAACAAACTACAATAAGGAAACTATAGCCGGCAACAAACTATTTATTTCACCAAATCACCTTTTAGCCGCATCAACTCGGTTTCAGCCAGCTTTGTATTATACCTTGCGGCAATCAATCTGTTGTACGCATCTTCCAAACTCTTCTGTGCTTCTTTTAATTGTAACAGGGTGGTGGCACTCAGTTTGTAAGTTTGTAAGACTATATCAAGATTTTCTCTTGCCAATATAATATTTTCTTCTTCTAATTGTAAAGCTTTTTTCTGCTGTTCATATTCTTTAAAAGCATTAATGACCGCAACGTTTAGTTGAGATTGCTGGCTGGTGAATACCAGTTGTTGATATTGAATATCAAGTATAGCCTGTTTGGTTTGTCGTTTATTATTGAGATTATTTAATATAGGAATACTGGCAGACAATCCGTAATTATATCCTTTGTTCCGGCTGTATAAAGGTTGAAAGGGATTAACTGTAGCTTTATTATTTGTCCGGTTAAAACCGTAGCCGGAATTAAATGAAACCGTTGGCCATTTTTCTGCTTTTCTTTCTTTTAAAGTAAGATTAGCTAACTCAATATTTTTTTGTGAAATTAATAATGTCGGATTGGTACTTGAAATATCATTTTGAATATCACCAAGACTAAGACTGGTATTCAGCGGTATGGAATCCGATACATTATAAAAGGCACCGCTGGCAATATTCATTACCTGATTCAGTTGTTCCTTTAATTGTTCTATCAGTGTTTCCTGTTCCAGTTTTAATGCTTTTTGAGCATTCAGGTCTATTTTACTTTGCAATACATCTGGTTTGATGCCCACGCCGATATCCAGTTTGTACTGTGATAATTTTACCCGTTCATTATTAATTGAAATTTGTTCTTCAACAGCTTTTAATTGTTGTTTTTGTTTTACTACATTGTAATAAGTATTGATAACCGTAGCCACCGTATTAATTACCTGTTCTTTAATACCCAGCTCACCCAGCTTTACCAGTTGTGCTGCTTTATCCCGGGTGGCAAACATTTTTAAACCATCGAAAAGGGTCCAGCTTAATTGCACAGAAGGATTAAAAATATTCGACCGTACATTTCTCAATTCTCTTTTTGTGCCATCAGCAAATTCTTGTCTCTGGTCATTATTGTTCCAGACCGTTCCGACTGTCGCATTCAACCGTGGAAGAAAGGCGGCATTACGGTATGAATAATTTAATGCGGCTACCATAGAATCGTTTTTCGATAACTGTATATCAAAGTTATTTCGCAGGGCAGTAGCAATAGCTCCTTCCAGCGTCAGAATTTTATCCTGCGAAAAGGCAAATACAGGCAATAGAAAAAATATAATAATACTAAGCTTCTTCCTCATGTACTTTCTTTTTTGTTGATAAGAAGGAATATAAAGCCGGCACTACGTACAGCGTTAAAATCAATGAAAATAATAAACCGCCAACTATCACAATTCCTAATGGAACACGGCTTTTACCAGCAGAGCCTATTGCCATAGCAATAGGTAAGGCACCCAGTGATGTTGCCAATGTAGTCATCAGGATAGGACGCAACC
The DNA here is from genome assembly GCA_046716235.1 of Chitinophagaceae bacterium. Lineage (GTDB taxonomy): Bacteria > Bacteroidota > Bacteroidia > Chitinophagales > Chitinophagaceae > JJ008. The sequence goes on along the minus strand of JBKJXQ010000250.1, from coordinate 3,776 downwards.
TTGCAACAGCGGCATCAATAGCTGCCGGTATTTTTTTCTCCCCGGTTTTTCTTTTTTGATTGGCAAATTCAACAATCAGGATACCGTTCTTGGTAACTAAACCAATCAGCATGATAATGCCTATTTGTGAAAAGATATTTAATGTTTGCCCGAATAATTTTAAACTTAACACAGCCCCTGCTAATGCCAGCGGTACCGTTATCATAATAATAAGGGGATCAATAAAACTTTCAAACTGTGCGGCTAACACAAGGAAGATAAGTACCAGTGCAAGAATAAATGCGAAGGAAGTATTGGAAGAACTTTCTGCAAAGTCTCTTGATGAGCCGCTGAGTGATGTAGTAAATGAATCATCGAGTACCAGTTTGGCTATGCGTTCCATTTCTTTAATACCATCTCCCAGGGCTTTTCCATTGGCCAACCCTGCCGAAATGGTTGCACTCTTAAACCGGTTAAAGTGATAGATAGTAGATGGATTGGCAGACTCAAACATATTGACAACATTATCTAATTGTATCAGCTCGCCTTTATTATTACGTACATAAAAGTTTTTAAGGTCAAGCGGATCGTCCCTGTCTTTACGGTCTACCTGTGCAATTACCTGGTATTGTTTTCCATTCATTATAAAATAACCAAAGCGGCGGCCACTCAATGCAAGTTGTAAAGTATTGCTGATGTCGAGTACGGAAATTCCCAGCTCATTAGCTTTCAGGCGGTCGATAGAAATTTGTAATTCGGGCTGATTAAATTTCAGGTTTACATCAGAACCCTGGAAGACGGAGCTTTTTGAAACCTCTTCCATAAATTTTGGCACAGCTCCTTTCAACTTATCAAAATTCAGATTTTGCAAAACGAACTGAACTGGAAAAGCTCCTCTTCCACCAAGGCCTACTGAAATTGTTTGCTCCTGTATAGCGAACACTCTTACATTGGTAATTTTTTTATACATGCCAGTCATCTGCTGTGCTATCTGGTCTTGAGAACGTTTTCGTTCACCTGCATCTACCAATCCCATACTGATTAGAGAAGAATTAGTACCATTGCCGCCCCCAAAGCCGGGAGCAAATGCAAGAACTACATATCGTTCAGGTATGGAGTCCATCAGCATTTGTGAAATATCATAATTTGCTTTGTCAGTAAAATCAAAATCAGATCCTTCAGGGCCGGTAATGCTTGTTCTTACCCGGTTACGGTCTTCCATCGGCGCTAATTCAGAAGGAATGGTTTTTCCAATAAAATAAATAGCTCCTAATGAAATTGCAACGATGACAAATGCAAACCATCTTGCTTTCATAAAACCCTGCAGGGATTTTTTGTAAACATTCTCCATGCCATTAAAAAAAGGTTCGGTTTTTCTATAAAACCATGAATGACCTTTTTTGCTGCTGGTAAGATATATATTAAGAATAGGTGTTAAAGAAAGAGAAACAAAAGCTTATATAAGAACGGCTCCGGCCACCACAATTCCAAACTCACGGAATAGTCGTCCTACAAATCCCTGCAGAAAAATAATAGGAAGAAAAACGATGGCTAATGTGATGGAGGTAGCGATAACTGCAAAATAAATTTCTTTGGAACCTTCGAGGGCAGCTTTTCGCTTATCCATTCCCTGCTCCATTTTTTTGAAAATATTTTCAGTCACAACAATCCCATCGTCCACCACCAGGCCGGTGGCCAGTACTATAGCCAGCAGGGTAAGTACATTGATTGAAAATCCCGCTATGTACATGATAAAAAATGCACCAATTAATGCTACCGGAATATCAATCAGTGGCCGCAATGCAATTGACCATTCCCGGAAAAACAGAAATATAATAAGAACGACCAGCGCAATGGCAATAACTAAAGTCTCTTTTACCTCACTCGTCGCCTTTCGTACAAAAGAAGAACGGTCATAACCTACTTCCAATAAAATATCCGCAGGCATATCTTTTTTAATTTCTGCTATGCGTTTGTACACTTCATCTGCAATAGCAATCTGGTTAGAGCCTGGTTGAGCAATTACACCAATATTTACGGAAGGAATATTATTTTTACGGGAAGTGCTTTCTTCATTATCAGCTCCAAGCATGGCGATACCCACATCTTTAAACCGAACAACCGAACCAGCATCATCATTTATAATAAGATTATTGAACTCTTCTTCAGTAGTTAACTTGCCATAAGTTTTTACAATCAGCTGCGTGGTATTGCCTCTTATTTTTCCACCGGGTAGTTCAACATTCTCTCTGTCTAATGCAGCTTTTATATCGCCTATTGTTAATTTGTAAGCAGCAAGTTTTGCCGGGTCAATCCACAAACGCATAGAGAAGCGTTTGCCAAAAACATTTACAGAACTTACCCCTTGTATAGTCTGCAATCTTTCCTGTACTACATTTTCAGCAAAATCTGTCAATTCCAAAAGCCCCTTTCGTGCACTTTGTATCTGCAGAAAAATAATAGGATCAGAATCAGAATCTGCTTTATTAACTGTTGGGGGGCCATCTATATCCTGGGGAAGAGTATTTACTGCCTGTGATACTTTATCCCGCACATCATTAGCAGCTTTTTCAAGGTCAACACCCAAATCAAATTCAACGGTAATATTACTGCTGCCCTGAGCACTGTTGGAAGTTATATTTTTTACACCCTGTACACCATTGATAGCTTTTTCAAGCGGCTCGGTAATTTGTTGTTCTACAATTTCTCCACTGGCACCAGTATAAGAAGTGCGGACATTAATGACTGCAGGATCAATGGCCGGATACTCCCGTACACCCAGGAACGAATAACCAATACCTCCGAATATGATGATGACTATTGAACAGACAATAGCGAATACCGGTCTTTTTAAACTAATCTCTGATAAGTTCATACCCCTAATCCCTGAAAGGGAATTTTAAACCTGGTTCCAGAAGAAACAGGTATATGTTTATAATAAATATTTTTCGTATCAGCATTTTTTAATAACTCATCTTTATAAAATTCTACCTGTATTAATCCGGTATTTATAAAATTGTTGCTATTAAAAGAGTAATTGCAATTTTAACAGGCTCTTCATAATAACTCCGTTAGGGAATGGGGGCATTTATTTTTGAAATTTTTACCTCAGCGCCTGGTTTCAGAAATAATAAACCTGTAGTTATTATTGTGTCGCCATTGTTAAGTCCTGTTACTACCTGCACATTGGATGAATCCCGGACACCAGTAGTAATTTCAGCCGGTATGGCTTTACCACTTTTATATAAATAAATTAATTTTTTTCTACCCTGTGGTAATACAGACCCTGAAGGTATCATAATGGCATTATCATTTTTTCCTATTTCAATAAGTACTTTGGCAAATGAACCCGGAACAAGAAATTGATCGGGTTCTTTAACGATAGCCCTGATAGAAAGGCTGCGGGTATTTTCTTCTATGGATACTTCGGTAGCTGATACTACGGCATGATAACTTTTGGACGATCCATCAACAGAAAAATAAATATCCTGTCCGTTCTTTATTTGCGAACCATATTTTTCAGGTACGGTAAATTGTAATTTTAACTGGCTCACTTGTCCTATTGTAGTGATGATGGTGGCGGGTGTGATAAAAGCACCGGGACTAATATTTTTTAAACCCAGCTTGCCACTGAAAGGGGCAAGGATGATAGTTTTGGACAGCGCAGCTCTTACAATTTCCATATCAGCCTTTATATTATATACCTGTAGCAAACTAAGGTCGTAATCCTGCTGACTGATACCCTGTATTTTTAATAATTGCGACGAACGATTTTCTGATTGTTGTGCAATATTTAA
>JBKJXQ010000249.1:0-7625 GCA_046716235.1 Chitinophagaceae bacterium | reverse complement strand
CTCTTATACAGGGTACACACCAGGTACCAAAAAAATCGACAATCAATAATCTGTCTTTCAGATTTTGAAATGAGGATGAAGACTGCGGATTATTTAAAATTTTGTTTATGGGGAAATCACCAGTAATATCATTGATAACATAACCAGATTGAGCCTGCAAAACAGATCTTACGCTAATAAACAGTACTGTGAAAAAGAATTTCATGAATGATAACTTATAGCTGGTTAATCTTTTAAGACCTTATAAACGTAAATTTACAGGCTAAGGATTTGATTATATAAAATTGTTTAAATGAAACTGACCCCAGAAATAATTGCTGAAACATCATCATTCCTGATAAAATCCGGATTTAATCGACCTACGGTTGGTATAGTAATGGGTACCGGGCTGGGGGCTATGGCTGATAAAATTGAAAACCCGGTTTCTATCCCTTATTCGTCTATACCAAATTTCCCGGAAGCTACTGTTGAATTTCATAAAGGCAATCTCTTTTTTGGAACAATTGGGAATGTAAAAGTGATAGCTATGCAAGGCCGGTTTCATTTCTATGAAGGATATAGTATGCAGCAAATAACTTTTCCCATCAGGGTTATGAAAGAATTGGGAGTGAAATATTTATTTCTCAGTAATGCGGCTGGTGGAATGAATCCGGATTATAAAAAAGGTGATCTTGTAATGATAGAAGACCATATCAACCTGCTCCCGGATAATCCGCTGCGTGGACTTAGTGACCCCGCCTTTGGGCAGCGGTTTGTGGATATGAGCCAGCCTTATGATAAAAACCTGATGCAAATAATTACTGACAATGCTACAAGACAACATACAATTTAAAAAAAGGGTGTGTATGTTTCAGTAATGGGGCCAAATTAAGAAACCAGGGCTGAATATAGGTGGCTACGATCAACCGGTGCAGATATGGTAGGGATGAGTACGGTTCCTGAAGTGATAGTGGCCAACCAGATAGGAATTAAATGTGCCGCTGTCAGTGTCATCACGGATGAATGTGACCCGGATAATTTAAAGCCGGTTAATATTGCTGAGATCATTGAAGTAGCAGGGAAGTCTGATAAAGTATTAAGCAGTTTATTCGAAGCCTGTATTAAAGAATTAAAATAAAATTATTGCTGCTTATAAAACTTCCGGATGGTTGCTTTCATATCCTCCTCACTCATAAAACCATCCTGGCGGAATAAAATTTTGGTTCCTTGCAGTACCATAATATAAGGCAAAGCTTTCAGCCCATAATCTTTCATGAGTTGAAGATTCTCATCGGCATTTATTTTTACCAGCAGCACACTATCTTTCATTTCCTTTTCTATCCTGTCCAATGCCGGTACCATTATTTTGCAGGGGCCGCACCACGGAGCATAAAAATCAACGAAAGTTAATGGCCTGTTTGCAATCATTTTTTCAAACTCCATTTTATTCATTCCCTGCCGGGCAGAATCATTTTTAAGTTTTACATAGTCGTAATTTTTTATCTTCCAAACAATGATGCCGCCCTTAAGATCATAGATTTGTTTAAAGCCCATCTCCTGCATGATCTTAGCGGCATCCCAGCTACGACCCCCTATTGCACAATAAACAAAGACTGGTTTGTTCCTGTCAATAGTTGATACCTGTGTTTTGAAAGAAGAGTCATAAAAATCCATGAAAACAGCACCTTTCAAATAGCCTTTAGCCGTTTCTTCGGGTGTTCGTATATCAAGCAGTAAGGCGTCAGTTGAATTTCCCAGTTTTTTTCTAAATTCTTTTGGCGAAAGTCTTTCCTGTGCAGAAATAGTTATGGAGGTAAGCAAATACAAAAAAATAGACGTTGTACGGAACATAGTGCAGTAAAGGTACAACAAGAAGAATAAGACTATTTTTTAACCCGGCTAAAAGAGAGGCACCGAACCATCCAGTCGGGTAAAGGCTTCTCAGGATTTCTTTTTTCCAGGTTCAAATACCATCCTAATTTTTTAAAGATGGGAACCTTATGTGTTTCTACATACTCAATCAATGTTCCATCGGGATCTTCGTTATAAGCAAAATGCCCCGAAGCCTGACCCATATCAAAACTATTCTGGCTATTTACAGTTAATGGATAACCCTGATCAAAACATAATTGTTCATGAGTTTGCATTCCATTCATATCGTAACATACATGAATGAACCCGAGATCGCCCCAGTACCGGTTGGCAAATATTTTCTCTGGCTTTCTGCTCGTCACCTCTACCAGTTCTACATACGTTGGGCCCAATAATTTACCAAACGCACCGATAGATTGCCTGTTATGACCCAGCAAAACCCTTTTAAAATTATGTTCTCCTCCACTCAAGTCCTTCCAATCTTCATAACTTCCCTCTCCAGAATAAATTTGGTTTGTATAACCCAGTATATGCTGGTAAAAAGGCAAAGAGTTTTTTATAGATGATACACCGATGGTAATGCCGCAAACAGATCCTGTTAGATTCGAGTTCCTGGTAAACCAATTATGATCCTCCACTATTTCAAATGTATTACCGTAAGGATCCTGCATAAAGAAATGTTCTAACCCTGCCGGGTTCTTCGTTGGCATGGATAATAGATTTACCCCCTGCTCCCAGTAATATTCGTATGCAGCACAAACATTCCTGCTTTTTATTTTTACTGAATAAATGCCTAAATCTCCTATTTGAATTTGACGGACCGGTGCTGTGGGAGTACGACTGGTGTATTGCCATATTTCAAAGCCCCCGCCACCTTGCAGGTTCATAGCAAGAATAGCCTGGCGTTTGTGCAACTCATGACCAGTATATTGCTGCATCAGGCAGGCAGCAGCAGCGTCTTTAAAGACAACTATATCGGTGCCGAATATTTTTCGATACCAGGCAAATGCTTCTTCCGCATTAGTTACACCTATGCCCACTTGTTGTATTCCGCTAATTATTGGTTTCATTGCAATACAACAACTTACGTACAAAGAAACAATATAGTTTTACCTGGTATTGAGCATTTTTTTGTATGTATCCACCATCGCTTGCTGGCTGGCATTTTTTCGATACATGCTGATGATTTTTTTATTAGCCATTTGTACACGCCACCAACTATTCGTATCGTATTTACGGGCAGAAACCAGCGCAACTCCTGATAATATTTTATATAAAGCTCCTTCTTTTCTTACCCTTTCACAAAATTCATACTCTTCCATAATGTGCATCTCATTGGTAAAGCCCCCATTTCTTTTAAACACCTGGCGGGTAACAAAGAGTGTATTATCGCCACCCATACATATAAACCAATCAAACTTTGTAATCCAGGCATTAATTTTTAAATACCACTTTCGGGAATTAAATTTTGTGCGGTAACGGCCTATCGAAAATCCTTTTTGAATCGCAGTTTCAATATCATTGGTAAAAGAAACAGGCGGTAAAGTATCAGCATGGATAAAATATAAAATATCCCCCTTTGCTATAGATGCCCCATAATTCATTTGTGCAGCCCTTCCCTTCTGTGGAGATAATACAGTTTTAGCACCCCTTTTTTCTGCGATTTTAATAGTATCATCAGTACTTCCTGCATCAACTACTATTATCTCAGTTACCAAATCATTATGATATTGCATAAGATAGCTTACTAATTTTCCAATATTCTCTGCTTCGTTATAAACCGGAATGATTATACTTATCTGCATAATTTAAAATACAATAACTATCAGGATGAAGATTTAGCAATTGCTGTTGCTGCAATAAAACCACTTGTCCATGCATGTTGAAAATTAAAGCCGCCTGTTACGCCGTCTACATCCATTACTTCACCGGCAAAGAAAAGGTTCAACACTTTTTTACTCATCATCGTATTATGATCAATTTCATTCAGCTTTATACCGCCAGCCGTTACAAACTCTTCTTTGAAAGTGGTTTTACCTTTTATATCAAATTCACAATTACATAAATTCCTGATCAGCCGGTTTGCTTCTTTTGAAGACAAGTCTGTCCATCTTCTTTCCGGGTTTACTTCAGAACAATTTAATAAAAATTCCCACAACCGGGCAGGCAATCCAAATGGATTTTTATTTGCTACTTTTTGTGAGGCAATATCAAAACGTAATGATTGAAATTTTTGGGATAATTGTTGTTCATTATAATCTGGCAACCAGTTTACCGATGTTTTAAAATCGTAATTCTTAATCGCCAATTCTCTTGCACCCCATGCACTTAATTTGAGTATGGCAGGGCCACTCAATCCCCAATGTGTTATTAATAATGGCCCCTCCTGTTCCAGTTTAGTTCCTGCAATTTTAACGCTGGCATTTTCTACACTTACTCCCATTAATTCCCTGATTGGATGCCCCGGCATATTAAATGTAAATAATGAGGGTACCGGTTCTTCAATAGAATGACCGAGTTCTTTCAGCCATTCAAACATGGAAGATTTAGGATAGCCTCCGCTTGCAATACAGATAAAATCTGCCTCTAACAATTTCCCTGTTGAAAATTGAATATTAAATTTTGATTGTTGAACATTTATTTTCTTCACCTCTGCATTCATCAATATCTCCACTCCATATTTATTCGCTTCATCCAGTAAACAATCAACAATAGTTTGTGACGAGTCCGTAACAGGAAACATCCTGCCATCTTTTTCTTGCTTTAACGCTACTCCTCTTTCCTTAAACCATTCAATAGTATCTGTCGTAAAAAATTGATGGAATGTTTTTTTTACAAAATTCCCACCCCTTGGATATTTTTTACTCATTTCAATAATATCAAAACAGGCATGGGTTGTATTGCAGCGGCCACCACCGCTTACTTTTACTTTGGATAAAAGTTTGCCCGTCTTCTCTGCTAAAATAACTTTCAGTTGCGGGTTCATTCTTGCAGCATTAACTGCACAGAAGAAACCAGCAGCACCACCACCTACTACAATCATTTTTTTTCTTAACATAAAACAAAAATAAACCCCTCAAACGAGGGGTTAAAATGTTTAATTTGTTATTAAATTTAGGTTTGCCTTTTCGGCTTTCTCAATAATACTGTAGTCTGAAAGAATATCGGCTTTTCCTTTCCTCACACACACATCATGTTCAAAATGAACGGAAGGTTTACCATCCTTTGTTCGCACTGTCCATCCATCCTCTTCTGTATAAACATCTTTTTTACCAAGATTTATCATTGGTTCGATAGCCAGCACCAGGCCATCTTTTAATTTAGGGCCGCTCCCCCTTTTACCATAATTAGGAACTTGTGGATCTTCATGCAAATTTTTTCCCAGACCATGTCCTACTAATTCTCTTACAACACCATAGCCATTTTTCTTTTCTGTATGTTCCTGTATCGCAAATGCTATATCACCAATCCGATTACCGGCCACTGCTTTTTCAATGCCCTTATAGAGTGATTCTTTTGTTACCCGGATTAGTTTCATTACTTCTTCTCCGGGATCGCCGATGGCAAAAGTATAGGCATGATCGCCATGCCATTGGTTTAATATTACTCCAATATCAATAGTAACAATATCCCCTTCTTTCAATTCATTCTTGTCAGGTAACCCATGTACTACAACATCATTAACCGAAATACAGGAATTAAAAGGATACCCTTTGTATTTTAAAAAAGAAGGAATTGCATTATGATCTCTTATAAACGTACCAATCATTTCATCAATAAATAAAGTGGTAATGCCCGGCTTTAAAAATGTTGCAATTTCTGATAAAGTTTTGCTTACCAGCAGAGCACTGTGCCGCATCATTTCCACCTGTTCATTTGTTTTATAAATCATCATAGACTGTAAATATCTTTAAAAAAATAAAACCCGGCAAGTCGTTACTGGCCGGGATTAATATTTATTAAGTTGCCTTTACATTTGAACGGCTGAGGTAGTTTGCCTTCCCTGGATCCGGCCACTTTTCATCAACCCATCATATTGTCGCATCAGTAACTGCGTTTCAATTTGCTGAAGGGTGTCTAATATTACACCTACCATGATAAGTAATGATGTGCCTCCAAAGAAAGTAGAAAATTGTTGTGTTACTCCAAATCTTTGTGCAATTCCCGGAAGGATACCAACAAAGGCTAATAAAATAGCACCTGGTAAGGTAATCCTGTCCATTATTGTACCGATATAATCTGCAGTTGGCTGACCTGGTTTTACACCTGGAATAAAACCATTGTTTTGTTTCAGGTTATCAGCAATCTGTTTGGGATTAAATATTAATGCTGTATAAAGAAAAGTAAATCCAATTACAACAATGGAATAAATAAGCATATACCAGACATTGCTGTGATCATTTAATGCTTTTAAAAAACTACCCCCACCCGCAGGGTTAAAGTTGGCAAAAATGGTAGGTATAAAAATGATCGCCTGTGCAAAAATTATTGGCATTACTCCGGCACTGTTAACCTTCAGAGGCAAAAATTGTCTTGCACCACCAAACTGGCGATTACCTACAATTTGCTTGGCATAGTTTACCGGCACTTTTCTTACACCCTGTATCAAAAGAATACAACCCATGATGATAGCAATAAGAACAGCTATTTCAACAATGAAAACCAATATCTGTCCATTGCGTACAGATTTAGCACTCAATTCCTGAAGAAAAGATTGAGGTAACCGGGCAAGGATGCCAATCATAATAATGAGTGATGTACCATTACCCAAACCTTTATCAGTTATTTTCTCACCCATCCACATAACAAACAAAGTACCGGCTGTTAAAACCACTACTGTAGAAAGCCAGAAATAACCGGCATAACCAGGAATTATTCCACCTGTCTGTTGTGTCATTCCCTGCAGGTATGTAACATAAGCAGAAGCCTGCAATATGGTAACTATAACTGTGAGATAACGGGTGTATTGATTAATTTTCTTACGGCCACTCTCCCCTTCTTTCTGCATTTTTTGAAAACGTGGTACCAATACTGTCATTAACTGCATAAAAATAGATGCAGATATGTAAGGCATAATACCCAATGCAAAAATAGATGCCTGGCTAAAAGCACCTCCTGAAAAAGCATCAATTAAACCGAGTATACCTGAGCTGTTAGCTTCTCCTGCCTGCATCTGGTTGGGATCAATACCTGGAAGTACAATATGTGTTCCTACTCGGTAAATCGCAATCATCATCAAAGTGAAAAGAATTTTACTTCTCAACTCTTCGATGCTCCAGATATTCTTTAAAGTTTGTATTAATTTCTTCACGGGGATAAAACAAATTTAAGAGCACTTAAAACATAAATGACGCATCAGTAATGCGTCAATGCAATTTAGTGAAATTTACTTTACTATCTCCACCGAACCTCCGGCAGCTTCGATAGCAGCTTTTGCTTTTTCACTCACTGCATTCACTTTAAAAATGAATTTGCCTTTGAGTTCGCCATTACCCAAAATTTTCACTTTATCATTCTGGCTTATCAGCCCATTAATGTAAAGATTTTCTGGTGTAAACTCTGAAATACTATATTTTTCTGCCAGATGCTCTATCTGACCCACGTTAATTACTTTAAATTCTACTCGATGAATATTAGTGAATCCACGTTTTGGAATACGCCGTTGAATAGGCATCTGTCCACCTTCATGTGCCATTTTATTTTTAAACCCCGCCCGGCTCTGCGCACCTTTAGTACCCTTTGTGGCAGTTCCGCCATGTCCCGAACCATCACCA
>JBKJXQ010000248.1:0-3522 GCA_046716235.1 Chitinophagaceae bacterium | reverse complement strand
CAATTCCTCCATGGTTCTGGGAAAACCTCTGTAAACCCTTTCTGTTACACTTTCGGTACCCAAAAGCTCATTAGGGGCAGCATAGCTGGCATTTACAAATCCTGAATGATCAAAATCATATGGTACTACATAAGGTATAGAACCTTCCCCGCCTTTTGGGAAAATAAGTTTTGTATTATGATTAGCGGGTACAGACCAATCTCCATTACTGATCATGTATTCAAATACAGCTACCATTGTCATAGTTTTACGATCAGTACTTTCTGTTTGCCATTTCTGATCCTTTTTTTGGATACAATTATTTCTTTGAGCCATATCCTGAGCATCTTCAATCAGAAAAGCATATTGAGAGAATGGCTTCATTTTACTCCGACTATCCTGGTAATTGGTTTTTAATAGTCGTACCCGGAAACTTTTTGTTTCGAGCAGGTTGTAAATTTTATAGATTAAATACTCTTTTAGTATCAATTGCTCATTTTCAGTGGAGGATCCGCAGCCAATAACCAGTTTCAACTTACCCAGAGATTTCAGTTTAGGTGATGTTTGGTTATGAAAATTAAGCATCATAGGTGGGATGGCGCAGTTTTCTCTTCTGAAATGCCCCCTTGCATACATACGGATGCCTTCGCTGATAATATTGCTGTCGGGAAAACGCATAACAACGCTTGCATCCTGGTATATGTTTATTTTTTTTTCTGTTTGCAACTTTTTTATATCAGTAGTAAGGGTCATATCTATAATCCCCTCATCAGTAAAAAATTTAATACTATCAATTGGAGAAGATTGGGAAAAAACAGAAAAGGAATTTATCAGCAACATGCAGGTTAGTGCCAGCCATTTATTATTTTTCATATAATTATTATTGAAGGTTATTAATTTTGATTATCACCAATAAAAAGTAGTTGAGAAGAATTAATAATTACTCTCTTCTTGCATTATCAACAAACAAAGATTTTATCTTTTTTTCATTATTAATAGTTTCATAAAAGCTATCTAAATAATCAATCATCTCATTTTGAGTTATAGAATTCAGCAGTGTAAAGCCCTTAATAAGTGAATAAATGCTTTCCTTTTTTGCTTTGAAAATATCCAGGGTACGTTTTACTTCGGCTAAGGACCGGCTATATCCTCTGTATACACGTTGTGTTACTGAAGCCGTACCTATCACTTCACTTGGAACAGCATAATAAGCATCAACGAGTCCGGAGTTATCAAAATCATACGGTACGGGCAGCACTTTGGCTTTTTCATCATTTTTGGGATAAATCATTTTGATATTATGGTTACCAGGTACAGACCAGTCTGTATTACCTATCATGTATTCAAAAATATCCACTTTATTCATCAATGCATCTTCATTTTCTTCAACAGAAAATGTCATTTTTTTACTTGCTTTACAGCCATTCCTTTTTGCCATGTCATCCACATCTTCTAATAAAAAAGCATACTGTGAATAAGGTTTCATCTTGTTCCGGCTATCTTTATAATTAACCCTTACCAATCTTGCCCGAAAACTTTTTTCTTCAAACAGGTTATATATTTTATAAATTATAAACTCTTTCAATAACAGTTGCTCATTTGCAGAAGAATTAGCACAGCCGACTACAAGTTTCAACCGGGTTAAGGAATATAATTGGGGGGAAGTCGGAGTATGAAAATCCAGCATAATTGGTGGAAGGTTGCAATTTACACGCCGCGATTTGCCTCTGGCATATAACTTTATTTGTTCACTGATAACTGTATTATCGGGGAATTTCACTGAAATATCGGCAGGCTGATAAACTTCTACATTTTCTTTTATTTGTAGCTTACTTATATCTGTTGTTAGTGTTAATTCTACTAACCCCTCATCAGTAAAAAATTTAATGCTATCTACCGGAATAGTCTGAGAAAAACTGTAAGAACTATTCAGAAAAAGGCTGACAAACAATAGCCATTTAATTTTTTTCATAATAGAGAGGTTGTGGTTAAATAAATTTTGGTACAAGTAAATTACGAAAAAAAGCAATAACTACTTTTATTTTATCAGTTCCTCAATCACCGTCCCTACTGTACCACTTGGCATTTGAATATGCAGCAATGCGGCAATAGTAGGGGCTATATCAGTCATATAGGTTTCTCTGTTTGTTTTTCCTTGCTTTATTCCCCATCCAAACCATAATAGAGGTATATGTGTATCATAAGGATTCCATAAACCATGTGTGGTGCCTGTGTTACTGTAAGCATCGATATAACCGGGCTGAAATATAATTTGAATTTCACCGTTGCGTGGTGGATAGTATCCATTATTAATCATTTTTCTGATTGTACCATTCAGCGGAAGATTATTAAGATCATCCATCGCAAACACTCTTGCTATGCCAATTTGTGCGGACAAGCTTTTCACAATCCAATCAATTATTTCTTTTTCCACTATTTTGGCAGAATCAATTGCAGGATGGTTGAGGTGTAACTGGTAGTTGTCATTACTTACAATTATATTATTTATATTGTATTTTCCATAGAGTTTACTATTTAATTGTTTAGTAATATCATCCATAAAGACACGGCCCGCGGGGAGTTTATTTTCCTGCATGTATTCTGGTATTTGTGCCACACCATGATCGGCAGAAAGGAAAACGGTGTATTGGTTTTTGCCCACCTTGCTATCAAGAAAGTCAAACAAAGCCCCCAACTCTTTATCCAGCCGCAAAAAACCATCTTCAGCTTCTATTGAATTAGGGCCGAATGCATGACCAATATAATCAGGCGAAGAATAACTAACAGCCAGATAATCGGTGAAGATATCAACACCAAGTTGCTCGGCTGCAATTGCAACTTTAGCAAATTCTGATGTAAAAGTATTGCCAGCAGGAGTGGATGGGAGGATGCTGTAATTTTTTCCTATATATTTTTTCAAATCGTATGGAAATTTAGCACCCAATACTTTTCCTTCATACGGTTTTTCATCAGCAGTACTTTGTATATATGTTGTAGCAGGATAAAGCATATCCCAGCCCTGCTGGTAATATTTATCTGCCAGGTTTTGTGCATTGAAATCGGTTACCCATTTAGGCAGTTCATTCATATAATAAGTGGAAGTAATCCACTTACCAATTGTATTATCATACCAATAGGCTGCATTGGCACTATGGCCTGCCGCCAAAATGCCGCCTCTGTCTTTTAATGATATTCCAATTACTTTACTGCGAAAATTAGTCGCCAGTCGCAGCTCATCACATATTGTTGTAACCAGTAAATTTTTAGGACTCATTTTACCTAAGACTGAATTGCTGCCTACGGTTTTCACTGTATTATCTTCAGTGCAATAAACAGATCTCATTTGTGCCCTGTCCCACCAAAAATTTCCGGTGATTCCGCTAATGGCCGGAACAGTGCCAGAATATATACTACTGTGACCGCAGGCTGTAACCGTTGGAGCAAAGGGGATCATTGTATTTTCACAAGTGAAACCCTGGTTTAGCATTCTTTTAAAACCGCCATTAGCAGCATACCTGTCATAGTATCGGTAGAGATAATCCC
>JBKJXQ010000247.1:0-3537 GCA_046716235.1 Chitinophagaceae bacterium | reverse complement strand
GCCGGTAGCTATTCCTTTTGTATTTAAAACTTCGACTTTCATTTTGTTATCTTTTTATCCTTCGGTAAACTCAGGATGACATCAAATCCTATTTCTGAAATAAAACAATTGAACCTATCTGACCAGGTACAGAACCACTTACAAGAATATAATTCATCTCAGCAAATATCTTTACGACTATCAAGCCTTTTAATTTCACACGGTCACTCCCCATACGACCAGCCATTTTCATACCTTTCATAACCCGGGCAGCATCTGATGAGTTACCTAATGAACCAGGTGCTCTGGAACGATCATGCTGTCCGTGAGATTGTTGTCCTACACCATGAAAACCATGACGCTTTACAACACCCTGAAAGCCTTTACCTTTTGTTGTACGTACTACTTCTACCTTATCACCTTCTTCAAAGATGTCAAGAGTAATAGTTTCACCAATATTTTTATCAATGGAATAATTGCGGAATTCTTTTGTAAATTTCTTTGGAGCAGTCTGTGCATTGGCATAATGACCAATTTCAGCTTTAGTGGAATGTTTTTCTTTTTTATCGCCAAAAGAAAGTGAGTGAGAAGTGTACCCGTCTGTTTCAATTGTTTTAACCTGGGTAACTACGCAAGGGCCAGCTTCAATAATAGTGCAAGCTGTTTGTTTACCTGTGGAATCGAAAATACTGGTCATCCCAATTTTTTTCCCAATAATACCTTTCATGGTTGTTCAATTTATGCCTGCAAGGTTATTGGGACATGCCTTGGTTAGTGTCGCACTAACCATATCGATTCGTGAAGACACGAACCGAGGCTTTCAATCCCCGTTTGCCACCGACCTTTTCCTTTCTGGGGAAGTACCGGCAGTAAACAAACCCTGAATGGCTTGTTTTATGTTATCAGCCAGAGCTCTTTTTTCTTACCTGAAGGCAGGATTGAGAGTTAGCATTTTTTTAAATTTATAAGAACTAAAAGGGATAGCCCCTTATTCTATGCTTTTATTTCAACTTCTACACCACTTGGCAAATCCAACTTACTCAAAGCGTCCACTGTACGGCTTGAAGAAGTATAGATATCCAATAATCTTTTATGCGTAGCTAACTGGAACTGTTCACGACTCTTTTTATTAACGTGTGGTGAACGCAATACAGTAAATATTTTACGGCGGGTAGGTAAAGGAATAGGTCCTGTTACAACTGCGCCGGTACTGCGAACAGTTTTTACGATTTTTTCTGCTGATTTATCAACCAGATTGTGATCGTAAGACTGTAATTTGATTCTGATTCGCTGGGACATGTGTAAAAACCCAATTTTCTTTTGGGAGTGCAAAGGTAAGGGTGTGACTAATACCTTCCAAATACTTGGGAAAGAATTTTTTATGTTGTGGAAAAACTTATAAGTAGTTGTATTAATCTATCCTATCAACTTGATTTTCAATATTAACTTTAGAGCCATAATGGAAACCTTAACTGCATCTAGAACAACGGCTATTAAAATAATTAAATTATTGCTGAAAGTAGCAGTATCAGTGGCTTGTCTATGGTACGTATTTACTAAAATTAATTTCAGTGAAGTGATTGTTGCGGTAAAAAAAGCTAATGTATGGTGGCTGATAGCAGGATTTGTTATGTACACTATTTCAAAGTTATTCGGTTCCAAGCGGCTCAATATTTATTTTAAAAATATCGGCATCATCCTTCCCGAATGGCAAAACATAAAACTATACTGGCTTGGCATGTTCTACAATTTATTTCTGCCTGGGGCTATTACTGGTGATGCTTACAAAGTGTTACTACTTTCTAAACAATATACAATTCCTTATAAAAAGACAACAGCTGCTGTTTTATTGGACCGGTTCAGTGGGTTATTAGCTCTGGGAATTATAGCAACTATCTACAGCAATATTATTTTACCTGAAAAAAAATATGCTATACTGCTGATTGGTGGTTCATTAATAGCTATTCCTGTATTTTATTATATAATTAAAAAATTCTTTTCTGAATTTTTGCCTGGATTCTGGTCTAGTATTAGTTTAGGTGCCATTGTACAATTAACCATACTTATATGTATTTACTTTGTTTTATTTTCATTGGCTATACAAAATAATCTTTCGGGATATGTTTTTATTTTCCTGATTGCAGCAGTTGCTTCCGTGCTGCCTATATCTGTGGGTGGTGGTTTGGGTGTTCGGGAGTTTGTAATGATTGAAGGAGCAAAATATGCAGGACTGGAAGCTCATACAGCACTTTTAGTGAGTCTTCTTTTTTACGCTATTACCGTGATATGTTCTTTAGCAGGCATCATATACGTTTTTAAAAACCCTTTACAACAAGCTAAGGATATCGTACATTGACTCCGTTATAATAATTTATTTCAATAAAACACAGTATGAGATTTGCTTTACTAAAGAGAAAAATTTTGAATGCAGGAGCGTTAGGTATCAGCTATGTAAAACTTATCCCTGACCTGTTAAAACTTGGAAAAAAATCTTTAGTGATTGATTGTGGGGCTAATGTCGGACATATAACAAAGTTATTTGCCCGCACAGGAGCTACTGTTATTTCTTTTGAACCAGATTCATTAGCTTTTAAATTATTATATAAAAGATGCGGTCACAATAAAAACGTAACGCTTATTCAAAAAGGTGTATGGAACCAAAACACAACTATACAACTCTATATGCATAAAGAAGCAGCCGGGGAAGAAGCTTCATTTACTGTGGGTTCATCTATCGTTTCAGATAAAATTAATATTGACTTATCAAAAGCACAATCAATTGAAGTAATCGACCTCGTAGCTTTTATGCAACAGCAAAACAGAAAAATAAATCTGGTGAAACTTGATGTAGAAGGTGCTGAAATAGAAATACTCAAACACATATTAGCTGCTAAAGCATGGCATTTATTTGAACGGATGTATGTAGAAACTCATGAAACAAAAATACCTTCCCAGGTTAAAGAATTAGAATATATAAAGGCGCAGTTAAAAGAGAATAACATTTCGCATATCAAATTGAATTGGATATAACCGAAATAATTAAGGACTCTTTGGAGAGCCCTTAATTATACCACGTTAAGCTTTTTCATACATGCCAATTGGCCATACTCTGATTGGTATCTTAAAAACGAGAATAATTTCAAGATATAGTTTGCAAACACAGTGCCATGCTGGTTTAATCTTGTTATTTATACCTAGCTAAGTATTCTATATTAAAATAAAAAGCCCGTATCGTTTGAAACGAAACGGGCTGGTATAAAATATTATTTAAATATATTATGCGTTTACTTTACCCTTAACCTTTGCTATCACTTCTTCTGCTATATTATTTGGCGCAGGAGCATAGTGTGAAAACTCCATAGTATTTGATGCACGGCCAGAAGATAATGAACGGAGCTGGGTTACATAACCAAACATTTCACTCAATGGAACTTTTGCTTTAATAACTTCAGCACCTGCACGGGTATCCATACCTTCCAGCATACCACGCCGGCGATTCAGATCACCTGTTACATCTCCCATATAAAGGGCCGGGGTAATTACTTCCACTTTCATAAT
>JBKJXQ010000246.1:0-7279 GCA_046716235.1 Chitinophagaceae bacterium | reverse complement strand
GTTCTGGATACATCTGAATGTAGATTATCCTTTCAATCTTACAGGTGTATTATACTTCCCCAAACTGAAAAATGATTTTGAAGTACAGAAGAATAAAATAAAACTTTTTAGCCGCCAGGTTTTTATTACTGATGAGGTAAAAGATATTGTTCCGGAATTTCTGATGTTGCTGCACGGCGTTATCGATTCACCGGATATTCCGCTGAATGTTAGCCGATCTTTTTTACAAGCTGATAGTAATGTAAAAAAAATAAATAGTTATATCTCCCGCAAAGTAGCAGATAAGTTGAGTGAGCTGTTTAAGAAAGACAGAAAGGCATACGAAGAAAAATGGAATGACATTGGCATTTTTGTAAAATACGGCGCCATATCCGATGATAAATTTTATGAGAAGGCAAAAGAATTTTTATTACTGGGCAATACGGTTAATGAAAAAAACACACTGGAAGAATATGCTATTAAAGTAAAAGATTTTCAAACAGATAAAGAAGGGCAATTAGTTTACTTATACACGGTAGATCCCGAAGGGCAGGATAGTTATATACAGGCCGCTGTAAAAAAAGGATATGATGTTTTGTTGATGAACTCTCCGATTGATTCTCATTTTATTCATAACCTGGAAATGAAGTTGGAAAAAACTGCCTTGAAAAGAGTTGATGCTGATGTTATAGACAAATTGATTGTAACAGAAGAAGTAGCTAAACACCAATTAACAGAAGAAGATACAGCTAAACTGAAAACGATATTTGAAAAGGCGATTCATAATCCTGCGATGAAAGTGGAAGTAGAGAACTCGCAAGCAGATGGAATGCCGGTTACGATTACGATGGAAGAATGGATGCGCCGCATGAAAGACATGGCTAAGATGGGCGGCGGTGGTGGCATGAATTTTTATGGAGCTATGCCAGATAATTATAAAGTGGCAATTAATGCCAATCATAAAATAGTTTCTAAAATATTACAAGCAGAGGAAGGACAACAAACAGTAATGGCGAAACAGGCATTTGATCTGGCAATGCTGGCGCAGGGATTATTAAAAGGGGCGGACCTTACGGCTTTTGTAGAGCGGAGTGTGGAAGTGATATAAAATAGTAATTATCCCCAAAGACAAAAACTGTTTTTGTGATAGCCGTTTTTGAGGAGATGCTTTCTTAGTTATTATTCCTCAACTGCGTAGTCTGCTGGGGTATAGAAGGATCAATCACTAAAAACTCAGGTGGCTCCAGGGCCATCTGCAGCATCTCCCTGTATTTTACTTTCAGGGTTCGTTTGAATTTCCCCAGATAACCGGGTATACGGAGATCCTGAACATTGATTGGAACGGCCTCTATCAGGTCGTTTCCGAGATACATCATTAATTTCATACTAATCGGATATTGGATAATACAAAAAAAATAGTTTTTTGGTATATGTACAATCCAATAAGTACTCTTTTTTGCTGAATGTAATTTTACGGTTGCCTTCTGCAAAAAGGTAGTTTTATTTTATGCAGGTTCAGCAACAAAAGTTTATTCTTTCTACTACAATACTTCTGTGTTACAGGTAGTACGTACTGTAAAGCAGTAATATAAAATTATTTTTGTGGAAAGCCGGGGCTGGCTTTTAATTCTTCTATTTGTAAAGTATGCCTTTTGCTGTGTGCAGCAACCAATAGCATCCATTGGTAACTATCCAACATGCCGAATGCAGGATGAGGTGTACAATGGTTGCGCATATCATCCTGTGTTGTTTTCATGTATTCTATATGTTTATCCCTCGCTGCATTGAATTGCTGAATCATTTCTTCCGTACTTTTAAAATTTCCTTTTGGCTGAATGGGCTCCGGTGCCTGACCTTTTTTGCTTCGATCTGTCAGAAATGTAACTATGTCTTCATCCTTTATTTTTATTTCTGATCTTTTTTCAGGATTTGCAGGTGCATTCAATGTGCCCTGCAGCAGTTGATCAAGAAATGATTCTGATAATGTTATGTGCTCCATACATTGCCGGATGCTCCATTTTTCTGGGGTTGCTTTAAAATCAAGCTGAGCATCAGAAAGCCCTTTAATATTTTTTAGGAAATATTTTTTTGTTTCTTTTAAAAGACCGGCTGCATATTTTCTTTCTTCTTTTGAAAGTGAAGAGGGCGAAGGAGAAAGAAAGGAAGAAGTGCTGATGAATAACAGCACTGCAATAAAAGCAAGTATCTTTTTCATATCTGTTGTATTGGTTAAAAATTAATTAATTGGTTTAAGTTCTCTCATTATTTCTAAAAGATAAATAAATTTTTTGTGAGCATTATTTTATTTCATATTGCTGATATCTTAGTACCTCCAGCTATTTAGATCCGCATTTTGTGGTACCCGTTTCTTTACTTCCTCTGCCCACTTGGTAATAAACATTTGATGATAACGTAATCTTGAAATAGCATTTGGCTGTGCATGATCGCCATTCCAGCAGTGCTCTGCCCGGTCACCATAATCTACTTCTCCATCATAAGTCGGATTATCTAATGCTTTCAACATAGCTTCTGTTAAGTACACAGCATTATTGAGGTAATAATTATCCATATCCCCGCAATAAATATGAATTTTGCCTTTTAATTTATTACCAATTTTTTTCCAATCACGGTTCATAATATAGCTTAAGTCATAATTTTCTTTCCAATACTCTGCTATCGTTTTATCAATTACACCTGTTTTTTTATCCCAGATGGGCATTGGGTATCCATCTTTTCCAACCGGAGAAAATACTGCTTCCCATATATCCCATTGCTGGCCACTACGACTCTTGCTTCCCAATACCATTTCCCTGTTATTGACTTCCTGCAAGGTGGCACTTACATGCCCTAAATAATTTCGCTGACCGGGACGGGGTGTTTTTTTAAAATCACTTTCTAAAAAATAGGCATTCTTATCTTTATAAATATCCACTACCGTGTACTGGCGGAAATCAATCGGATCAGGGCAGGCAGAATAACAACCATTAAATTCATCAGGATAAAAAATCTGTGTGGCCAATACTTCCCAGCCACCAGTAGAGCCGCCATACATAAACCGGGCCCAGCCTTGTCCTATTCCCCGAAAACTTTTTTCAATTTCCGGAATCAGTTCATACATAATAGCATCACCATACGGTCCATTGTTCTGCGAATTGACAGCATAAGAATCATCATAATAGGGTGTGGGATGTTGAATTTCTATGGCTAGCACTCTGGGAAAATTTGTACCTGTCCATAATTTATAAAAATCGTATGCTTCCTGTTGTACAATTTTATTATAACCACTTATTTTAAAACGTTCGTTATAATCAGGCTTTAATGATGTGTCGGGCGGAGTAGTACGGAAACCGCCAAAGTCGTCGGGAAAATGTCCATGATAGATGGCTAATGGATACTTCACCTCCGGATGTGCATCCCAACCTTCGGGCAATAATATATGTGCTCCTAAGTACATGGGTCTTCCCCAGAATTCGGTGAGTAATTTACTTTGAATCTTTATATGTTTGATATACTTCGTATCATCAGGCTCCTTTATTGGCGGTATTTCCTGTTCCAATAAAATACGGACAGTTGTTTTTGAACTGGGGTCAAATTTTATTTTAAGCGGCTTTGAATAAATATTTCCCGGTGCCTGGTTCCATTGCTGTCCTTCGCCACGGTCCATGGGGAGTTTTACTACATGGCCATCTTTGCGATGAAAAGTTTCATATTTATGCAAGAGTGCCTGTACATAATATTCTCCTTTTGGTACATCTTTTAAACTTTCTATAGGGTAACCGAAGAAGTTGGAAGTTAAGGTGCGGACGGTTCCGGCTTTCCAGTTTTCTACATCCATACCAAATGCCAGTTGCGATGAAGGGCCGTCAGCAATCTGAAACCTTGGCTCTACTTTGTTATTTTTTGATAACATCAGTATCAATCTGCCATCAAAAGATTGATTACCGGTTTTACCAGGAAAACTGACGGTAAAAGAAGTTTGTGCATTTATTGTAATACTTACACTGAGAAATAAAAAGAAAGATATAATTTTCATGCTGCTTTGTTTTGGACATAAAAGTTAAGAAGAAAAGTGGATACGGCTTCGTTTTACTTATTTTCACGCCACATTTTATTATGCAACGACTAAAACCAGATGTAGATATTATTTTGGATATTTTGAAAGCGGTGCTGGAAGCACAACCGCTATCATCATTTACACAAAGTTTGTTACGTCAATACGAGGAACGGGGAGGCTTAAGTAAAAAACAACTACAGGGATTGTATGGCAAAGCTTCCAAAACAACTTCCATCCCACCTGGTAAACTTGCTACATTAGAAGCTATTATTTTAAAAAGACCTACCAGGGAAAAATCAGCATTGCCCGCAATTGAGCCCTTGTATAAAAAGGATGAAGCAACAGGAAAGATGATTGATACTATCCTGTCAAAATATCCTGCACACAAACGAGTCTTATTTTTGAAAGTAAAATATGATAACAACGAATTACTTTCTCCGGCTGATATTACTGAATTGAAAAAATTCAGTAAGCTGGTTTAATAATTTTCATTCCCTGTTTATTTTACATTGCTGCTCCAGTCATAGAAAGCATCAACATCTTTTTTAAATTGTATCATATCCGGTTTGTTGATATAATACATGTGCCCGGCATTATAATAAAAATGTTTGATATTTTTCTTTGCTTCCGGACTAAGAAACATGTGCTCCACATCATACATCGATGTGAAATAAGGTGTGGCAAAATCATAATAACCTGAACCAACATATACTTTCAACGCCGGATTTTTTTCCATTGCATCCCGAAGGCTTTCAGCTACATTTAAAAATTGATTCTGAACATTACTATAATTCCAGGGATTTACATTACCAAATATATTGTAGGCTTTTTCTTCTTTAAAATTCAAATCTCTTTCAAAATAATCATTAAGGGCCGTAGTAAAAGGTCCGTCAATATTAGTAAAGGAAGGATCATAGCTAACTGTTTCTCCTGCATCATCTATATCATGGCCAGTAAATCTTGCATCCAATCTTCCAATGGTGAGGCCGTCTTTTCTTCTCAATTCTTTATAAAATCGATTCTCTTCTACCCGTAGATTGGCCAGCAAACAATATTCTTTGCTAAGCCCGGTATAATAACTCATTTTCTCCGCTATCTTTTCTTTCTCTGTATCACTCATCCATCCACCTTTGATAAGTGCGGTAGCATATTCTCCCAATGCAAAGGCTTCACTTTCCTTTAATGCTTTTTGCAAATCATTTTGTAAAGCAGGAGCTAATTTTTTATGATACCAGGCCGCTGCTGTGTACGAGGGTATATATAAAGCCCTGGGCAAATCGTTACCAATATAATAATCATTAGTGCCAAAATTCAACACCGGAGAAATAAGAAATATTCCATTAAAATAAATGCGATAACTATCCTGTAAAAATTTAGAAAGACCTGCTGCCCTTGTAGTGCCATAGCTTTCGCCGGCCAGGTATTTTGGCGAAGCCCATCTTTCATAGCGGGATAAAAAATGCCGGATAAAAGCACCTACCGATTGTATATCTTCTACATATCCATGAAATTGTTTGGGACTTTCTCCGGGTGCCGCACGGCTGTAGCCGGTAGCCACGGGATCAATAAAAACAAGATCAGTTTTATCTAACCAGGTGTACTCGTTATTAATCACCCGGTAGGGTGGTGCTGTTGCGGTACCGTCATCCTGCAGCAAAACTCTTCTGGGACCAAGTCCACCCATGTGTAGCCAAACGGACGATGATCCCGGACCGCCATTGAAGGTAAATGTTAGAGGACGTTTACCCGGATCTTCATTATCTTTTTTGTAATAAGTAAAGAAAACTTTGGCTATCAGCTTGCCGGTATCATTCTTTAAATCTAAATAACCAGTATATGCCGTATAATCAATTTTTTTGGTGGTGGTAACTGAGTTTTTGGTAATCGTTACCTGTATGCC
Organism: Chitinophagaceae bacterium; assembly: GCA_046716235.1. Taxonomy (GTDB): domain Bacteria; phylum Bacteroidota; class Bacteroidia; order Chitinophagales; family Chitinophagaceae; genus JJ008. Next base: position 1,346 of record JBKJXQ010000246.1, on the reverse strand, counting down.
CGAAGGAGTAAGCTCTTTGGCTTCTACGACAGGATTTTTTTGTGCAAAAGAAAAAAGACAGATTACAATGGCAATGCAGAAGGATGCTAATCGTTTCATAACAGTAAGTTTGCTTGATAGTTGAAAGATACTGGTTTCTCCTAAACTTTTTTAACTTAGACAAAATATACAGTGTTAGCCGTACATTTTTACCAACACTGCATAAATTATCATTGTTAAAAAACCAATCCGGTTAACGAATGAAATGTTTTCTCTTAGCTATTACCTTTTTTACATTTAAAACCGCTGCACAACCAACCGCTATGCCTGATAAAATAATCGATTCATTGTTTACTTCTTTTTTTAAAATTAATGAGCCAGGCGGTGCTGTTTTACTGGCGAAGGATAATAAAATTATTTATCAAAAAGGGTTTGGTATTGCAGATATTAATACAAGAGAAAATATTTCCACTAAAACACTTTTCAATATCGGCTCAATCAGCAAAACATTTGTAGCATATGGTATTTTAAAACTGGCTTCAGAAAATAAGCTGTCTTTAGAAGATGATCTTTATAAGTATTTCCCTGATTTTAAAAATAAAGTAATTGCTCATCAGGTAAAGTTGGTGCATTTGCTTACGCATACATCGGGCTTACCAGATAGCAGGCTGATAAAGGAACAGCATGATTTTTATCTGACCGCAAAAGATGAAGAAAATTTTGCCCCATTAAAGCAAACAAACAGCTTGGAGTTTAAACCAGGTACGAAGTACACCTATTCTAATCCGGCATTTAATGGGTTGGCCTTAATTATTGAAAAAGTAACAGGTAATAAATGGCAACATTATATCAATGAAAATATTTTCAGATCATCGGGAATGACTTCTTCTACAATTACTGATGGTTCGCATCCTGAAACAGGTGTTTCGCATGGATATGTAAAAAATAATAAAGGAAAATTTGAAGAACTTGACTATGGTGAAGAACCAACTTTTAGTGCAGCAGGAAATGGAGGTGTGTGGAGCAATGTAGAAGAGTTATTGAAGTATGAACAAGCTATTCAGCAATACTTCTTCCTCAAAAAAACCTGGATAGATAAATCCAGAACTGTTTATTCTTTTCCGCAATGGGAGGATACAATTTCTTCAAGGCTTGGTCTTAGCTGGTTTCTTACTAAAGAAATAAATTTGAATATGACTGGCCATACCGGTTCACAAGGTGGTTTTATCAGTGATTATTGCTGGCTGCCGGAGAAGAAAATAATGTATGTATTGCTGTGCAATATTCCTAAACTCATTATAGAGATACGGAGAAAACTATTTTTTATTTTAAAGGAAAGAAATTGGCTTGACGATTAAGGAATACCC
>JBKJXQ010000245.1:0-3627 GCA_046716235.1 Chitinophagaceae bacterium | reverse complement strand
TTACCGGATAAAATGAAAATACAGGAACTTGTACTTACTGATACCGGCAGCAGTCGCTCCATCTGGTTAAAAACCTGGTATAAAGAAGGTACCGGATATTCGGTAATAACGCAGTTGGATACATTGACCCAGCCCAGTACTTTTATAAAAAAATTTTATGAAACTTTTACTCCTGTTGATTCACTTAAAGGGCTGAATCCCTTTATTAAAAAATCAAAATTATTTTTCGCAGATTTTATGAGTACCGATAGTGTACTTCATAAAAGGGCTATCCGGCATATTGATGATATCGATCTCGATTCGTCAGACTTATCGCCATTGAAAAATACCATAGAAGTACTTAACTGGAATGAACGTAAATATCTTGATGCTTAATAGGCTCTCATTAATATACTGGGTGATATCGTAACCAATGCTTCAGCAGATTACCTCAGGCAATTATATTATGCAGCAGATGATACCATACAACTGCAGTATGCAGCACTGGAAAGTTTGCTTCAGCATAAAACTCGTTATGCTTATGGTATTTTCCGTGATATCATTAATACAGAACCTCCGGTACTTGATTTTAATACCAGTGGTGACTATACCAACTATGGCTATCCGGCTTTACCTTCCTTAAATTACAATGGAAAGAAATATAATTATGATAATGGTAATTTTCTGGATGAATTATCTGATTCTTTACAACTTACAAAAACTATTTTAAAGGATATATTACCATTACTGAATCTGACAGATTATAAAAGCAGCATAATGCAGTTATTGGGCAAAATGGTAGATAGTAACCTCATACAACCCAAAGATTATGAAATGTATTTCAGTAAATTCCTTATTGAAGCTAAACAGGAATTAAAAAAGCAATCCATTGCTGAAAAGAAAAAATCTATTGAAAAGGCAGAAGAAAGGAAGAAGAATACAAATGCCATATCCAACAATAATACTGATGAAGAAAGAGATGCTGGTAATGATAATCTTAGTTTATATGCAACCCTGTTATTGCCATTTTGGGATATAAATGCTGCTGTGCAACCTTTAATTCGACAAATGTTGAAATCAAATGATAAACAACTTAAGTATAATACCCTTATGTTGCTCCTTGATAATAATAAGCCCTATCCGGATACCTTATTAAACTATTTCGGTAGTATGGACGAATACCGGTATCAACTATATGCTGATTTAAAAGAAAAAGGAAAACCGGATAAATTTCCATCACGGTATAATAATCATCTTGATCTTGGAAAAAGTTCATTGCTTGGTAAGAAATTATATGATAAGCCGGATTCGGTTGTGTATATTGACAGATTGAAAACAACCTACAAAGAAAAGGACGGCTTTATTTATTTCTACAAATACAAAACAAAAAAAGATGACCTCAACTGGAAACTGGCTTTAGTTGGATTAGTGCCTGAAAATCCACGCCTTTTTGAATTTGATGATACTTTTCAGAAAAACTCCACCCTTTTAAATTTTGAACGAATAGCCTCTGCTTTATATAATCGTTACGATTTCACCTCCTTTACGGAAACAAAAATTATTGACGGTAATCCAATAGACAACCAATTAAAAACGGCATTGAAGAAAATACTTTATTCCCGAAGAAAAAGTGCCAGGGAATTTTATGAGGGTCAGGGAGATAGAACAACGGAGACAGATTTCCCTGATTAAGCAACAATTGCTTTTGGAATTGATGCAATTAATTTTTTTGTATAATCTGATTGCGGATTGAAATAAATATCATCCGCCATACCGCTTTCTTCTATTTTGCCTATATTCATTACCATAATACGGTCGCTTATGTAACGGACTACTGACAGGTCATGGGAGATGAAAATGGCCGTAAAGCCAAATTCTTTTTTAAGATCATTCAGCAAGTTTAGTACCTGTGCCTGTACACTTACATCCAATGCTGAAACAGATTCGTCGCAAACAATAAAAGAGGGGTTTAATGCTAATGCTCTTGCAATAACAATACGTTGGCGTTGCCCGCCGCTAAACTCATGCGGGTAACGGTTAAAATGTTCTGCTTTCAGGTTTACTTTTTCCAACAGTTCTATTACTTTCTCTTTTCGTTTTTTATCTGTTGATAAAAGTCTATGGACTTTCATTGGTTCAGCAATGGCAGCACCAATAGTAATTCTCGGATTAAGCGATGAGTAGGGATCCTGAAAAATAATTTGCATATCTTTTCGTAACAAACGAAGTTCGGTTTTCCCCTTTGCTGTAAGATCATCACCGTTATAAATAATTTTACCAAAAGTTGGTTCTACCAGTCGCAATAATGTTCTTCCCAATGTTGTTTTACCACAACCACTTTCACCCACCAATCCCAGCGTTTCTCCTTTGTAAATTTCAAAACTTACATCATCCACAGCTTTGGTAAATACAACAGCTTTACCAAACAATGTTTTTTTAGTGGGAAAGTGAACAGATAAATGTTCGGCTTTGAGTAAAACGTCAGGCGAAAGTTCATGGTCAACAAAATTGTTTTGAAATTTTGGGGTTTCTATTGCAAGCCCCTCACTATGCTCTGTTGACTGTAGAAAGTCACTCACAACCGGCAACCGTTTTCCCCGTTCATGATTTACCGGGCGGCAGGCAAGTAATGCTTTTGTATATGGATGCTGCGGGTTGAAAAAAATTTCTTTTACATTATTTTCTTCAACAATTTCTCCTTTATACATTACTATGGCACGGTCTGCAATTTCGGCCACCACACCTAAATCATGCGTAATAAAGATTACCCCCATGCCGGATTGTTGTTGTAATTCTTTTATTAATTGCAGGATGATTTTTTGTACGGTAACATCAAGGGCTGTTGTAGGCTCATCACAAATAAGTAAAGAAGGTTCGCAGCACATAGCCATAGCAATCATCAGCCGTTGTTTTTGCCCGCCACTAAGTTGGTGAGGATAGCGGTTAAAAACTGATTCAGGATTCGGTAACTTTACTTTTTCAAACCAACTGACGGTTTGTTGCTTTGCTGCTGCCTTAGTAGTTTTTGTATGAACAAGTATAGCTTCCATCACCTGATCACCACAGGTTAGTACGGGGTTTAAAGAAGTCATTGGCTCCTGGAAAATCATGGCAATCTTATTACCCCTGATACCCTGTATTTCATTGCGATTTTTTTTTAATAGGTCAGTCGTATGACTTCCATTTTCCGAAAAAAGAATTTCTCCTGCTGTGAATTTTGCCGGTGGTGAAGGAAGCAATTGCAGAATTGAAAGTGCAGTAACAGATTTCCCCGACCCTGATTCGCCAACCAAGGCCACTACTTCTCCTTTATTTACAGTGAGACTGATGTTTTTTAATGCATTGACATTTCCCGATTCAGCAATGAAATCCAATGAAAGATTTTTTATACGTAAGAGAGGCTGTATCATTAGTCCACTACTTTTATTGAAACTTTTTTAGATGGGGTAGGGTAGTAGGCCATACACACAGCACACTGTTTTCTTTCGGAAGTGTCAATAGTAAAATAAAATTCATCACCCTGAATAATTGTTGCCGGAAAATCACAGGGATTGCCCAGCCTGAACACATTGGTATAAGATTTACCGGTTGTTTCATCTTTCCAATTGGCATCTATTGCTGATGAATCAATATTGCCTTCCAGTATCC
>JBKJXQ010000244.1:0-3484 GCA_046716235.1 Chitinophagaceae bacterium | reverse complement strand
TTTTGAGTTTCACAGAGTGATTCATTTAAAAAGCAGTTCTCTGTGCTACTCTGTTACTTTGTATCTCTGTATTGAGAAATACTTTATTAAACTCCAAACTGTTGCAAATGATGATCGAGGTGTTTCCATGTGCCTTTACTCCATTCTTCGTTTGTTAATTTTCCAAAGAAAGGATGTTGTTCGCCGGACATAGTAGATTCCGAAAAACTATTAATCATGTGTACCAACCCTTGCTTTTCCTTTTCGAAATCTTTTGTGTCAGCCATTATAAAAGATTTATCAGTCGGCAGACTTTTTTTAAATGACTTTTCATTAAAGAGTTGTTTTTTAAATAAGGGGCCTAAGAGGCTTAGAAAGAAATTACTTTTTAGTTTATGCTTTCCTGTTGCCACACCCAGCGGCATCTGGCAATGAGCCAGCATTTGCGCTGCATCCATTTTACCCCACAGGCTTTTTGTTTCAGGTGTAAGTTTATTAATGCGGCTGATAATTTCCTGTTTTACTGTAGTGTCAAATAAGTTTTTTACTACCATAACATTTTTATTTTAATCAATGATCAGGATTTCTTTTCATAATAAGGTATTTCATCATGCGAAGTTGATTCCTGTTGCTTCCAGTAAGCAAGGGTAACGAAATGATCATTGGCAGTTTTTAACAGGCGGCCAAAGATGGCATTGATGGGATTAAAAGTATAATCAGTTACACCAACCGTAAATGTTTCAGGCGCAGGTGATGCAGTAGGAGCTGGTGCTGCCGCTTCACCTTCTTTGGGTGGCGGTGGTGCAACCACTTTTGGCGCAGGTGTAGGAACTACCACTACCGTAAAGCGGTTAAATTCCAGCAGGCTCTTTAAAAACTGAACCCTTTCCGGTTTTACATTCTTTTCCACGATACCGCATTTAATACCATCCAGTTCTTCAAATTCATGATTTTTATTAATAGCCATAAAAAAAGTTATAAGTAATAAGTAGTTAGGCTTAAGTTGGTTGTCTTATAACTTAAGACTTAAAACATATCACTCAATGATTGAATATATTGATAAATCCAGCTTAGTAATCCAAGTAATATAATACCCGCAGCACAAATAATCAATCCCAATGAAACAGATTTAGAGGGCTTTATTTTTTCTATTGGATTTTCATTTTTATCCATGAACATAGCCCTTACCACTCTTAAATAATAATATAGGGAGATAACCATATTCAATGCCGCAATACCAATGAACCAGTAACTTGCTTTTGCTGCTCCGGCTGTCAATAAAAATAATTTAACAAAAAAACCTGCTGTAGGGGGTATGCCTGCTAAAGAAAATAATGCCAAGGCCATTATCCAGCAGAGAAAAGGGTTGGTTTTATACAAGCCTTTATAATCATCTATATTTTCTTTGCCTGTTTGTTCGGAAATAGTGGATGCTACTCCAAATGCTGCCAGATTAGAAAAGACATATATTAATATAAAATAAATAACGGAAGTTAATCCTGCTTCAGTATTACTACTGATGCCAACTAATATGAACCCAACCTGCGCAATAGAAGAGAATGCAAGAAAGCGTTTGATGTTTTGCTGGCGGAGTGCAAACAGGTTTCCGATCAGCATGGTAGCAATGGCCAGAATTACCAGCATATTGTACCACACATCATGCAGGGGTTGAAATACTTTGTATAAAGTGCTGATGAAAATAAAAGCGACTGAACCTTTTGAAATAACGGAAAGAAATGAAGTAGTGGCAATTGGAGAACCTTCATATACATCAGCTGTCCAGAAATGGAATGGAACGATGGATAATTTGAAGGCAAAGGCAGTGAATAGAAAAATAAAAGCTAAAATTTGTAACGGGCTACCATCAAGTAAAGCCGGAACAGCATCGAACTGAATAGTGCCGGTAGCACCATACAGCAATGAAATACCAAATAATAAAATACCTGAAGAGAAAGCAGAAGATAAAATCATCTTCATAGCCGCTTCTGAAGAAATCTTTTTGGTTAAATCAAAATTAGCCATCGCTGCAACAGGTATAGTGGCCAGTTCCAATGCTAAATAAAATATCAGCAGGTTGCCACTGGATATCATTAAGAACATACCCAGTAATGCAGAGAGCATTAAAATAAAAAATTCAGGAAGATGCTGACTTTTCTTTAACCAGTCGGCGCAGACTAATGAGATTATATAAACACCTGCACTGAGAATAGATTTTTGAAAAGCTATCAGGGGGCTTGTATTAAACATGCCGTCAAACAAACTGCCTTCTTTATTAAATATAAACCCGGCAATAGCATTTATTAATAATAAAATTTGTATCAGTGATAATAATGATTCATTTTTCATCCCCTTGCCGATTTTAATAAACAGCAGCAGGAAGATGATGAGTGTAATCACCCATTCACTTTTCATTAGTATTAAAAAATCATTCAGCATAAACCCCGGTGTTCATTATTCATAATCTATCTTCCATTAATCTTATTCATAATTATTTCTGCTCCTGGTCTTATCAAATCGTTTAACCAGGAAGGAATAATACCAATTGCTAAAATTCCGCCAACCAGAATAATAGCGGCAAGCTTTTCATTCCAGGTAGCATCTTTTATTTGTAAATAAGCTTCATTTTTTATTGGTCCCATCGCCACATTGCCAATAGCCCGTAAAATATATACTGCTGTTACAACAATGGACATACAGGCAGCTATAGTGGCAATGCGATGGAAAGTATCCGTATTTTCCCATGATCCCACAAAGACGGTCATCTCAGCTACAAAACCACTTAGGCCGGGTAAGCCCAATGAACATAAACCAACTATAAATAGAATAGTAGTTGTAAACGGCATCACTTTCATCAATCCACCCATTTCATTTACCTGACGGGTATGTGTTCGTTCATAAATAATTCCGATAACGGCAAAGAAAAGAGCTGTCATTAATCCATGCGATACCATTTGCATTACTGCACCAGTAATGGCTGTCTTAGTCAGCATTCCTATTCCCAATAAAACAAAACCACAATGACTGACAGATGAATATGCATTGATGTATTTCAAGTCCTTCTGCATCATCGTGGCGAAGGCGCCGTATAAAATAGCAATGGCTGAAAGAACAATTATAATATCAGCATATTGTTTAGCCCCCTCGGGTAATAAATAAGTGGCTACCCGTAAACAACCATAACCGCCGAGCTTCATAGAGATGCCTGCCAGAAACATAGAACCGGCAGTGGGTGCGGAAGAGTGGCCATCGGGTACCCAGGTATGAAATGGAAATAAAGCAGTGAAAACACCGAACCCAATAAATAGAAATGGAAATATAATTTGTTGTGCCTCCACAGATATATTTACTTGAGATAGTTGAAGTAAATCGAAACTGCGGTTTGGACCGGCTGAAAAATAAAGACCTAATAAGCCAACCAATACCAATGCAGAACCACCCATTAATAGTAAGGCCAGTTTATTGGCACTATATTCTTTTTTGCCACTGCCCCAGATACCGATTAATA
>JBKJXQ010000243.1:0-2593 GCA_046716235.1 Chitinophagaceae bacterium | reverse complement strand
TTTTTTCAATAAAAAGGGAAATGGATACAGATGAAGCCGCTGCATGTTTTTGAATATTATTCAACGACTCTTTAAAAATCAGAAAAAGGTCACGTCTTTGTTCCATCATAATCTTTTTTTCGGCAATCAGCGGATCCATTTTTAATTCATACCGGATATTACAGGCATCAAACAATTCAGCAGCATATCGCCGCATACGAGCGGCTATTTCCTGAAGCGTATCATTCTTTGTATTTACACTCCAGATGATATCATCGAGTGCCTGGCCGGAAGCATTAATTTCCTCACGAATACGATCAAGATAAGCTTCTGTTTTTTCCGGTTCATTCCTGTTGCGTTTACTTAATTCAGTAAGTATACTGATATTGGTTAAAGTAGAACCAATATCGTCATGCAGATCGGTAGCAATCCTGTTGCGAACCTGCTGTATTCTTTGCAATTGCCGGATCCTGTACCGGTAACCCATATATAACAATACTCCAATAACAACAATTGCGAAAGAGATAAACCACCCCGTTTTCCAGAAGGGTGGCCTAATTCGAAAATTGAAACTTGCTGTTTCCCCGGCTTCACCATCCCATCCAATCGTTCTAACTTCAAACGTATATTCTCCGGGCTGCAGGCTTGCATAAGATACTTCATGCCCATTATCTGGTATGCTCCACATCGTATCAATAGTTCCCAAAAGACGATAACTGTATTGATTTTGTTTTTCGTTGATAAAACCCGGCGAACTGAATTCAAAGCTTGCATAATTTTGAAAATATTTCAATGAGATGATGGTGTCAGTATTATAAATATTTATCCTGTCCTGCTGATTCCCCAGCCTTATTAAAGTAATTTCTGTTTTTGAAAGTGGTACATTCTCCAGATTTTCATCCCTGAACTTCACAATTTTATGACTCGTCACACACCACCATTCATTATCCCCTGCGTTTACTATCTGGAATATTTCATGGAAAAAATTGGCAACCTTGCTGAAATTAAAAACTTTGAACCGGTTCTTTTCTTTCACCAGCTTGTTAAGCCCATAAAATGTTCCCACCCAGATATCGCCATTTGCTGTTTCAGCAAAAGATTTAATGAAATTTGAAGACAACCCCTTTTCCTGGTCAAAATAAATGACTGTATAATCATCATTTACCCCGGGGGTCAGGCGAAACGCCCCACGATACCTTGTGCCAACCCAAATATTTCCTTCCTTATCTGTAAAAAGACTACGTATATATTTATCCGGAACGAGGCGGGAAAGATCTTTTGTCTCAAAATGGAGACTATCACCGACAAATGAATAGGTGATACGATATAATCCTCCAAACCAGGTTCCCGCCCATAATGATCCCTTCTTATCAACGGTCAGACTGGTAACCCTGAGAGGGAGTGACTTGTTAATCATTACTCTTTTTTCAGAAACCACACCGACCCCGCCGTGGATGCCAAAAAAAACATTCCCCTTCCCATCCACACAGAAACCCTGATCCGTCATCAGATATGGAGCCGTGGACAATGAAATGATCTTTTTGTTTACCGAATCATAATACCCAATACTGTTTCTGGAACCGAATATCACCGGGTTACTTCCTGGTATAAGAAAAGTAGGTCGTTCCCCCCGGAAACGAATATCCTCCATTTTTCTTATTAGCGGCTGGTACAACTTGGGACCGGTCAAACCGGCAATTAAAACCCGGTCGTTCCCCACAGGCATGATCATTTGTGCATAATTCAGCACGCCATCGGGTGTGATGGTTGCTATACCCGTTCTTGATACAATTTTTGCAAGCCCGTTAGTGGTCCCGAGCCAGATATTTTTCTCCTTGTCAATAAAGATCGATGCCACGATGGTTGAAGGCAAGCCATCCTTTTCCGTGTATAAATTATAATTCCCGTTGGGGGCAATATGAGCAAGGCCTTTAGCCGATCCCATCCAAAACCATCCCCGGTCATCTTCATGGATAAAGTAAATACCGGTGTTGCCGGACCAGGAGGGTACAATTGATACCGGGGGTAAAACAATTTCACAGCTTAATTTTTCCTGATCAAAATTTATCAGTCGTAACCCACTTTCTGTACAATACCATATCCTGTTTTTTGAATCCTTGTATAATGATCTTACTACCTCATTGGCAATGGGAAAAATGGCCACTATCTTGTAATCTTTCCCAAAAGCCACCAATTGATGTGAATGGCCCGGAATAACGCCCAGGAACAGTGTATCGTTGACCTGCAGCATATAGTTAAATATCAAATCCGGCTTCTCCTGGTTTGGTTTTACAATTTTTCCATCATCATACTTAAAAATCCCTTCGGAAGTTGGTATGATATAATTGTTAGCTGAAAGCCTGATCAAATCGGAAGATTCATTGGGAATGTGTGAAAATTTAGTGATGTGCCCGTTATCGATGCAGTTAATAGAACCATCATTGAGTGTGACGAATACTTTCCCGTTAGCTTCAAAAAAATCATTAACCAGACTATGTGATAATCCGTTTAGCGTAGAGTAATTTGTGAATTTATGGCCATTATATTGACTAATACCCTCCCAGGTACCTATCCAGATAACTCCCCTGGAATCCTGGAAAATACGCCGCACATT
>JBKJXQ010000242.1:0-2949 GCA_046716235.1 Chitinophagaceae bacterium | reverse complement strand
CCGATAATTCATAGAATGTATATCCGGCAGCAGGTATTTTTAATGCAAAAAAGAAATGGTATATAGTAGGAAAACTTAGCTGTTGTAGTAATACACTTCATCTAAAATTATTAAACTGAATTTATGTGTATATCGATGCTGAGTGTATCCCGGAAGCGTAAGACCAAGGCAGACTTTTTGCAAGATTGGCGTTGATGTTTGCACTCTTTTCAGGAAGATGTAAAAGGATTGGTTATTATTAATTATAAAGGCCCCGGCTTTACCAGGACCTCTATTAAGAATTGTTTATTTCTTCATCCATGTTTCAACAACATATTTCCCGAGATCTTTTCCCATCTTAAGTGCCGATTCATTATCTGTACGAAAATGAATACCTGCATAGAACCGGGAATCTGCACAATCCTGCGCCATTTGATGGAACTGTTTAGCATCGGCAGGGAAAAAATATTCCAAAACAGCGGCTGTAGTTCCGGCGCCTCCCGCATGGCCGGAGGGATAACCCGGGAAAGGCGGAGTTGATATGAGTGACTTATAAGTGCTATCGTATTGATTGGGCCTGATTCCCCAATAGGCATATTTCGAATCAAAGATTGCGATGACCGCATCATGAAAGGCTACATTTGATACTGTGTATATTCTTGCAACTGCCGGAGCATCATCACTCATACGGTATTCAAACATTATCTGTCCCGCCAGTTCGTTCCATACTTCAGGTCCATGACTTGCCCAGTAAAAGGCGAGAGAACTGGATCTGAAAGTTTGTTTAAAATTCTTTAGTTCGTTCATCTCACTTTCAAAATCCGGTGGGGGCGGTAGCCGGAACTGATCTGCTGAACGTATCACGATGGGTGTAAATGAGCTTAGCATTATTCCCATGGGAAAATTTCCGGTCCACTTTTTTGGATCCTTGTTCATTATACCATCCCAGACTTTGGCAGATCCATCTTTCTTTGCTTTCTCTATAATTTCTTTAGCAACCTGTTCCCCCAGTTTCCAGCCTGTTTCCACATCGCTTGGGTATTGTACACCTGCATCAATACGGGATTGCGAAGCGGCATGTGCCATCTGCAGAATTGAATCGGTTTTTTCGGGAAAAAAATAGGCAAGCATATATGCCGCTGCTGCAGACGTTACAGAATGTTCACAGGGATACGAATAGGTTAGCGGCGCATTCACAAGTGCTTTTAAAGAAGGATCTGATTCATTTGGACGTTTCCTTTTGTATTTGATCTTTTCTTTCCAGGCTAATATTGTAGCATCATACATAGCGATATTCATCCAGGATGCCGGCAAGCGCAGCAACACTTCTTGCTTTTGGTCTAGCAATCCAAGCACAATTTGATTCCAGCGATAAGAAGGTGCTCCTGCATTCCAGTATTTTATACTTGCCAGTTTCTTTTCGTCAAGCTTCTTCATCCCTTGTTTGATAGTTTGCAATTCCATTTTTGATTGCACAGTATTGGGAGGAGCAGCAATTATTATTTGACGGGGGTTATCCAAAAGCCATGTTTTCCAGTTGGCTGCTTCATAATTAGCCGACTCACCCGGGACCTTCGTTTGAGCCGTTGAAACTATTGTAGTAAGAGAGATCATAATTGAAAGAATAATCTGTTTCATAATAATAGATTTGATTTTTATGTTTTGACTGATTTTATATTGCTTATCCATTCCGGCATTCTTTACACAAGAATATCCAATTAAAGAAAGCAGGGAAAGCATCCATCAATAAACGGCGGGTTATGGTAAACAAACAACGAAGACGGGTCAATATGGTGAATGGTGAGTGGAGAAAAGTGAATTAAATGACTATTCTAAAAACAACTTTTAAAAAATGTTGAAACTATAGAAAGCCACACTATAAAGGATTCGCCATTAACCATTCAATACTTCCAAACCTGATTGACGGTTTCGGGTTATTTATGTACCACAAAGTCCATTTGATAGATTACTAAATGGAAAGGGAAAGATTTGCCGATATTTATCTTTATAAATAGTGACATGCAGCGATCATTTGATATAAAGCGGTTTAAATTTTATTTATGGGTGGGACTAGCTTATTTTTTTCTATTGCTGATTTCTAGCCTATCAGATACTTCCGGAACAGTTTTTCAAAAGGTTATAACCAATGCCTGGAGAATTTCCTATCTTATTCTTCTCAACTACATTCTCTTTGAGTATTCCCTGAAATTTATTACCCGGAAAAGGAGAACTCTCTTTCATAATATATTCATTGGGTTTTTTGTGATTATTGCTCACCTGATGCTGTATTCATGGGGGTTATATGCGTGGAGGCTTATAGGAATCAACTTACTTATTTATACGCCACTGTTAACATTCCCTTCTACAGCACATGCCGTCATGGAGCAGATGTCATTTAGCATGAGGTCAGTTTTCTTTTTTGGTATCATCCGGCATATTTATAATTATATAAAATTGAAGCAGGTCACGCAGCAATTGCGTATAGAAAAGCAGGTTGCCGAATTGAACTATCTCAAGTCACAGACTAACCCGCATTTTTTATTTAATACCTTAAATAATATTTATTCATTGGCAAGAGACAAGAGTGACCTGGCTCCTGAATCCATTTTGCGTCTGTCAAAAATATTACGTTTTATGCTGTATGAAACCGGTGGGAAATACATAGCTATAGAACAGGAACTGAAAATTATTGATGACTATATTGCACTGGAAAAATTGCGGTATGATGATTCGTTGCATACTAATTTTAACCATGACATTGAGGATATGAAGCAGGCTTTACCACCCTTGTTGCTGATCCCATTGGTTGAAAATGCATTCAAGCATGGTATATCTGAAACAAGAGGTCAGCCTTTTGCTGATATTCACCTCTCCGTTAAAATGCGGCAGTTATTATTTATTGTAAAAAACTCAACAGAGACAAGCGGGGAGGAGCGGATCATAAAAGAAAATATTGGTCTTTCTAACTTG
>JBKJXQ010000241.1:0-4234 GCA_046716235.1 Chitinophagaceae bacterium | reverse complement strand
CTGTTGGTGCAGCATTGAACAGTAAGCCAACGACCACAGATACAAATACAAATTCACAATCAACTGCAACACCAAATCAACCTCTTATAAAGCCTTCAAGTACCTCAGCAACAGTAGCCACAGGTCTCAATCCAGAACATGGTAAACCAGGTCATCGTTGCGATATTGCTGTTGGTGCAGCATTGAACAGTAAGCCAACGACCACAGTTACAAAAACAAATTATCAATCCTCTGGATTACACAAGCAACCTGTTATTAAACCATACAGACCATCTGCAACAGTAGCCACAGGTCTAAATCCAGAGCATGGCAAACCCGGACATCGTTGCGATATTGCTGTTGGTGCAGCATTGAACAGTAAGCCAACGACGCCAACAAATACCACCCCGCAGTTAGATACAACATCAAAACAAACAGCGATTAAACAGTAGCCTGTCCAGACTTTAACTAACATATCTCTATCCCCAATATTTCAAAGCTCCACACTATTGTTCCTTTTGTTTACAGTGTGTGGATTAGTTGCGAAGTAAAAACCAACAGGATGGTTAACAAAAAACTTCGAAAGCAAAAACCATTTGCAAATGTTCAGTAACGAACAGAATTCTGAAATGTGTAACGTAAAAAAACCGGAGCAATGCCGCTGAAAAATTCTTACTACTTTTTCTTCTTCGGATTCTTTATAGTCTCGTCCTGAAATAGTCTTCCCATAAAAAATGCTATGTAAATTTTTAATTTACATAGCAAAAAAAATATCGAATTGTGCCCAAGACTGGATTCGAACCAGCACGCCGTTTCCAGCGCTACCACCTCAAGGTAGTGCGTCTACCAATTTCGCCACCTGGGCAACTTCTTAACAGGTTGAGGATTGCAAATGTAAGCAGTTTACTTTTTCAGAACAATTCTGAACGTTGTTCCTTTACCAACTTCTGATTGCTTTACAAATATTTCACCTTTATGATATTGTTCAATAATCCGACGGGAAAGACTAAGCCCAAGCCCCCACCCTCTTTTTTTGGTAGTAAATCCGGGCTTAAACACTTTAGCAATATTTTGCTTACTGATTCCTTTACCTGAATCAGTAATTTCTATACTGATAACATTTTTTTCATCAGCCATATCAACATTTATATTTCCTTTCCCTTCCATTGAATCCAATGCATTCTTTAAAAGATTTTCAATTACCCAATCAAATAGCGGTGCAGAAATCATGGCAGGTAACTGCTCCAGGCCATGCGTATTTATTGAAAAAACAATTTTTCCTGCGGCTCTCTTTTTCATGTAATCAACCATGTTGGTTATCTGGCTTACCAGGTCTGTCTTTTCCAGTTGTGGTGTACTGCCAATTTTTCCAAACCTGTCTGATACTAATCGGAGCCGGTCAACATCTTTCTCTAATTCATTTACAATTTTTTCATTGCCGGCACTTTCTTTAAGCATTTCAACCCATCCTTCCAATGATGATACGGGAGTACCCAGCTGATGGGCAGTTTCTTTAGCCATACCTGCCCAAACCTGGTTTTGTACAGAACGGTAACTACTCCTTAGAGAAAGAAAAGTAATAATTATAAAAAGTGCCACAATACCCAATTGTATAATTGGGTAATACCGTACTTCATTCAATAATTTTGATTCTCCATAATAATAACGGTTTACCCTCGTTGCATCATTGGGATCAATCCATTCAATTGGTTTTGAATGCAGCGATTTAAATTGAGCTAATTTTTTCTCTACATAAGCGTTGCTTTGGGCAGCACTTGCTGAATCAAGGTTCACATATTCAATAATACTGTCCTTCTCATTTGTCCAGATTATCGGAATTGTTGTATTCTTCGTTAAAATAAAAGAAGCAAGTTCTGTATCGGCATTTTCCGGGCTGCTGATTAATGATTGTCCGGCTCTTACCCACTCTTCTACTTTTTGCTTTTCTTCCCTGGCAATTTTTCTGGCCAAATATTGAGAATAAAAAATAGTACCACTCACAATGGAAATGGCAATCAATGCTAATACAATTCTCCAATTTAATAGTTGCCTGATCATACTGTAAATTAATACTGAAAAATACGACTTTGATTCTTTACTAGTAGACAGGATGACTATTCTTTAATTTCATCCGGTGAAATATAGCTAAATACCTGTCTTGTATGATAGCCTTACCTTATTTTTGAATATAATAATTTTCACCCATTGAGCACCACATCCGGCATTGCTATTGTAATATTAAACTGGAATGGACAAAAGTACCTGGAACAGTTTTTACCTGCTGTTCTTTCGTCTGTGGACAGTAGCGTTAATATAGTGGTGGCTGATAATGGCTCAGTTGACAATTCCATCATTTTTTTGGAAACAAAATATCCGGAAATTCGAATCATCCGGTTTAAAGAAAACTATGGTTTTGCGAAAGGATATAACGAAGCACTAAAACAAATCGACACTGAATATTATGTACTTCTTAATTCTGATGTAGAAGTAACATCCGGATGGTTGCAACCGATGATCCAACTGTTAGAAAGCGATAAAACAATTGCCGCTTGTCAACCAAAAATCCTTTCCTATAACAATAAGAAGCTATTTGAATATGCCGGTGCTGCCGGAGGCTGGTTAGATAAATACGGTTATCCATTTGCCAAAGGAAGAATATTTGATATATGCGAAGAGGATAATGGTCAGTATGATCAAGGCGAAGCTATATTTTGGGCAAGTGGTGCTGCACTGTTTATCCGTTCATCCGTCTTTCACGAGATGAAAGGGTTTGATGAATACTTCTTTGCTCACCAGGAAGAAATTGATTTATGCTGGCGCATACAGTTGGCCGGTCATAAAATTTATTCCTGTCCCTCTTCTGTAGTATATCATGTAGGTGGAGGCACATTACCCAGGGGCAACTCATTAAAAACATATCTCAACTTCAGGAATAACAGGATAATGATGTCGAAAAATTTACCGTTATCCCAAAAAATATGGATCATGCCGGTAAGAACTGTACTCGATGGTATTTCTGCATGGAAAGGATTACTAACAGGCGATAGTGGTTATTTCATTGCCATCCACCGTGCAGGACTTGCCTTTATAAAATGGTGGTTATTTAATCAAAATAAAAGTGTCTTTCCGGTCAACAAAAAAAATAGAGTAACAGGATTTTATAAAAAAAATATAGCCTGGCAGCATTTTGTAAACAAGAAAAAATATTTCTCTGAAATGGTGGAAAAAACAAAGTGATTTTTTTTAACCCGAACCCTTATTTTTGCAACACAAAATTCCACTATGAGTAATCAACATGAATATCAGCAGGAACTACAAAAAGTACAGGACAGAGATTTTACACATAACTGGGTATCTTCTTCCGCTTTCCTTTTTTATTTGCAGGTGTTTTGCATGGTAGCTTTTATATTGGGCAGTTGCTACATGCTTGCTACCAAACGTTTTGAAAAGCCGGAAGTAAAAGTGCAGGAAAGTTCTTTATACACTCCTCAGTATAAATAAATAAGGTTAAATTTTTTTAAAAAGGGCCTAAGCCTTATTTTTGCGTCCCCAACCTAAAAAAGGTTGACAAGTTCTTTCACTGCTTGATCAGGAATCTGGCAACAACAATGCGAAAGTAGCTCATTTGGTAGAGCACGACCTTGCCAAGGTCGGGGTGGCCGGTTCGAGCCCGGTCTTTCGCTCCAAGAATCCTTCCTCCTTTG
This sequence comes from Chitinophagaceae bacterium, assembly GCA_046716235.1. GTDB lineage: Bacteria > Bacteroidota > Bacteroidia > Chitinophagales > Chitinophagaceae > JJ008. The sequence continues at coordinate 551 of JBKJXQ010000241.1, read as the reverse complement.
GTGGAGGGATTTTTTTTGATGACAACTGCCCTGGTGGTGGAATTGGTAGACACGCAGGACTTAAAATCCTGTGACCCGCAACGGTCGTAACGGTTCAAGTCCGTTCCGGGGCACTCTTAAAAGGCGATTCAGTAAAATGAGTCGCCTTTTTTATTTGTAGATTTGAAACAAAGGAAATATAAATGGCAACAGAAATAAAATGTCCTAAATGCGGTAACATTTTTGAACCAAACGAAGCTATCCGTGAAGAAGTGGAAAAAGAATTGCGTTCAAAAGCTGCTGACTGGCAAAAGAAAAAGAACGAAGAATTCCTGGTAAAACTGGAAGAAGAAAAAAAACTTTTACAACTATCATTGGAACAAAATATCCGTAAAAATATTAGCTGTGTTTTTGAAAATTAACTTCGGTTACTGGTACAGTATAATTAAGAAATTGAAGAAAGATTAAAATTATCCCGTCAGAAAGAAGCGGACTTTCTCCGCAAAGAACAAGACCTGAAAAACAAAGAAGCTGAAATAGAGTTAACAGTTCAACGGCAATTACAAAAAGAC
>JBKJXQ010000240.1:0-6002 GCA_046716235.1 Chitinophagaceae bacterium | reverse complement strand
CATCCGCAGGAGGGTTCTTAGAGTCTGCAAATGCACAAGCTGTTTCGAAATTATCGGATTCTAATGCTCCTCTTGCGGAGAGGTTTGAGGAGGCTGTATTTGCCATCATCAAACATACCAATGTCTGCGGTGTAGCACAACGACCTACTGTAAAAGAAAGCTGGGATGCTGCCCTGGCCGGTGATAATGAAAGTGCATTCGGTGGTGTGTTGGTTTGTAATGGTATTATTGATAAAGCAACTGCAGAAGCGATTAACGAAATTTTCTTTGAAGTATTGATTGCTCCCTCTTTTGATGAAGATGCATTAGCCATTTTAAAATCTAAGAAAAACAGAATACTGTTACAACTGAAAGCACAGCCTTCAAACAAACAACAATATAAATCGGTGCTGAATGGTGTGCTGATACAAGGAATTGATGAAGGCAACTTTATTGAATGGAAAGAAGCCGGTGGAAGAGAAACTACTGCTGCCGAAAAAGGAGATTTGATTTTTGCCAATTTGGTATGCAAACATTTAAAATCAAACGCCATTGCCTTGGTAAAAAATAAACAACTGATTGGTAAAGGTTGCGGACAGACAAGCCGGATAGATTCCCTTCGCCAGGCAGTGGAAAAAGCTAAGCAATTTAAGTTTGATTTGAACGGGGCAGTAATGGCCAGTGATGCGTTTTTTCCGTTTAATGATTGTGTACAGCTGGGACATGAAGCTGGTATTACTGCTTTTATTCAACCCGGCGGTTCTATCAGGGATAATGATTCGATAGAATACTGTAAAGCGAATAATTTAGCGATGGTAATAACGGGGTTAAGACATTTTAAACATTAATACCACGATCCCTGAAGAGACCTATGAGGATTATCTAAAATTTAAAACTATTAGTCTTCTTTAAGGAAGATTTAGATGGCATGAACTTATTTGACTTTCATAAAACTATTGTTCAATCATCCGCTGATTCGTTACGGAAACTATCAGTATTCAATCCGCTCACAATAAATAAAAAAGGGGCAAGGTCGAAGGCTTTATTTGCTTTAGCATTGGTATGTTTTTTATGGGGCACCACCTGGATTGCTTCTAAAGAAGGAGTGAAACATATTCCTGATGCTTTACAAATGGCTGCCATCCGGCAATTATTGGGTGGTAGTTGTTATGTTGCTTTCTTTCTGTATAAAAAAACTGTCCTCCCAAAAGGAAAAGAATGGATTCCCATTTTGATTTTAAGTTTTCTAAACTTTATGATCAGTAACGGGCTTAGTACGCTGGCCTTGCAGTATAACATTTCTGCGGGGCTTGGTGCTATTATCGGTGCTATTTTCCCTTTATGGATTGTGGTGATAGGACTTTTTATTTCTAAAGAAAAAATGCCGGTTTTGGCTCTCATTGGTTTGCTGCTTGGCTTTGGTGGTGTGTGTATTATTTTTTATGATCACCTGAATGATTTTTTGAATCCGCAATTCCGGTTAGGTATTTTATTTTCCGTTATTGCTACATGGACTTGGGCCTTCGCTACTTTATACACAAAAAAACAGGCTGTTCATTTTAACCCTTATTTCAGTTTAGGTTTGCAAATGGTAATCAGTGGTATTGTATTGTATAGTTTTTCTACTGCCTCGGGTAAAGCTGTTCCATTATCAGCCATTCAATGGCAATCATGGGCATCTATTGCGTACCTGGTTATTTTTGGTTCGTTGATTGCTTTTGTCTGTTACCTCTATGCCTTACAAAATTTACCAACGGAACAGGTTTCCATTTACGCTTATGTAAATCCGATGGTAGCAGTTTTCTGCGGCTGGTTAATCTTTCATGAAAAAGTTACCATCTATATTACTATCGGCGGGTTGGTAACCTTGCTGGGAATTTATCTCGTTAATAAAGCATTTAAAGCTGTGCCTGCACCGGAGCAACCGGAAGCGGAAGGGGTTTAACAACTTACTTCATCTATAAACTGCTTATAAATTTCTCTCCATCCCTTAAAACGTTCATCTGTTCCTAAAAAAGTATTATGCCAGATGCTGATGAATGTACCGTTTACTTTTTTTATTTGCTGATAGTAATGCCGCATTTCTTCTAAGGCCTGTTCCGAAGAAAATTTTTGTTCAAAAAAAGAATTGGCTTCCATGTAGCAGAAGGGATATAACAATAAATCAGTTGTTATTTCTTTTTCCAAATCGTACCAATAATAAGGAGATGCTACTGAAGCCCTGAAACCATTGATGCTGCCATAGCCTATCGAAAAATCTTCTTTGATACCTGCATCTATCAGGTATCGAAAAGTTTGTGCCAATGTAAAGCGGATAAAATGCTGCCGGGAAGCTGTGATTTTTGTCTCTATTATTTTTTCAATTGTTTCCTTTTCTTTTTTTATCATCGAAGGTTCATCACCACTTTGCCAGGATGGGTGAATACCAATTTGATATTTGTCTGAATGTTGCTTAATAAGTACCTGCAATGCTGTTTCTTTTGGTAAAATATTTCTGTCATACTTTCCGGTTTTATCCGGCACCAGGAAAAAATAACGTGGCGTTAATTTATATTGTTTATGCAGGTTATCCATCCAGTCATAAGAATCAAAGGGATCTTTCATTTTATTATTCAGCACCTTTCTCCGTAAAGCAAGCCGCTCAAATTTTCCTTTCAGCAAATCTTTCATAGCGGCTCCGGCACTCCGCCACCAGTCTTTGTGTTTATACGAGTAGGCTTCATCAATATCATAAGTGGGGAGTAAGCGAAAATCAGGAGTCAGGAGTCGGGAGTCGGGAAATTTTTGTTTCAGTAATTCTTTAAAGTGTTGAATCCAGATATTAATCAAGGGAAGATTTAAAAAGCCTTCTTTAAACGCTATTGAATTTTCATAAGCATACCGGCCATACATATCTTTTTCATGCGGCAAATATTCTTCATAGCGGCTTAGTAAATAAAAAGATGCGGCAAAAATATCGAAAGAGAAATCTCCACTTGTTTTGAAAAAAGCTTTATAGCCCTTTTGTTCAAAGTAGTTTATTGTTTTGGATTGAATTCCATTTTCAAATAATAAACTATGGGGCTGAATGGAAAAGTGGGATGTTGCTATTTGTTCATTGCTGTAATTAATCTTCAATCCGGCATAAGCAATAAAATCAGTACGATTATCTGTAACAATAATTGCTTCACTAATAATTTGGTGGCCGATAAAACCGGCAATATAGCGAAGACGATGTGTTATTGTATTTGAAAAAAGAATCACCTATTGAAGATAGTTATCGTTTACCGTATTTCTCTATCCACAACTCATTAAAGGATTTCTTTGGAAACTCCATTTCGCCACGGTGTTCCTTCCAGCCTTTTAAAAGGCTATTCACTACCCAGTTTTTAATATTGCCATTGGCCATATTCATCCATTTACGTCGCAGCATTCCCTGTCTCCACATTTTCCAGGCCATCTTTTCTCCAAATGAACTGTTTCCTTGTTCCACTGCTTCATGCCGGTTCTCCAGCAACAATTCATGCAGATTAATTTTCACCGCACACACTTCGGTACAGTTACCACAGAGTGAAGAAGCATAACTAAGATGCTTCCATTCATTCATATTTTTTAAGTGTGGTGTGATGACAGAACCAATCGGACCGCTGTAAGTAACGCCATAAGCATGACCACCTATATTTTTATAAACCGGGCAGGCATTTAAGCAAGCGCCGCAACGAATGCAATACAAACTTTCCCGTTGTTTTACATTTTCCAAAATATTGGTACGACCATTATCCAGCAATATCACATACATATCTTCAGGACCATCGGTTTCATTGGCCTGCCGCGGCCCGGTTATAATGGTATTGTATACTGTCACCCGTTGTCCCGTTCCGAAAGTTGATAACAACGGCCAGAACAAAGCTAAATCTGTTATAGAAGGAATTACTTTTTCAATACCGGCAATAACAATATGCGTTTTAGGAAATGAACAACTCAATCTTGCATTGCCTTCATTTTCTGTTATGGCTATGCCGCCAATATCTGCAATGATAAAATTAGCTCCCGTCACACCTACTTCTGCCTGTACATATTTTTCTCTTAATATATCCCTTGCAACTAATGTAAGTTGTTCCGGTGTGGCTTTAGGATCGGTGCCTAACTTTTCGGCAAAAAGTTTTGCCACATCTTCTTTACTCTTGTGCATAGCCGGGGTAACGATATGATATGGAGCTTCACCATCCAATTGCTGAATGTATTCACCCAAATCCGTCTCCACACTTTCAATTCCATTTTTTTCTAAAAAAGCATTCAGGTGAATTTCTTCTGTCACCATACTTTTACTCTTCACCAGTGTTTTGCAATTCTTTTCCTCACATATTTTTTTAATAGCATTCAATGCCTGCTCTGTATCTTCTGCCCAAATTACTTTTGCTCCACGCCTTGTTATGGCTGCTTCAAAAGTTTCTAATTGTTTATCCAGTGTTTCAATAGCTCTCCATTTAATATTTTTAGCCTTTTCTCTCGCCAGGTGTACATCAGCAAACTGCTCTTTTCCTTTCGGCACCACGGCATTATACTTGCCAATATTAAAATTGATTTTTCGCCGGTGTTCTTTATCGGCAGCTTTAATAGTGCTTTTGGCAATAAAATCAGATGCGGTTTCTTTCACAATATGTTTATTAAATTATTTTTATTTTACCAGCAGCAGCACTACTATCATCGTCCCTGCAGTTTACCCTGAGGTTATCGAAGGGTCACTCACTTCATCGTTCTGTTCGCTACTGAGCTTGTCAAAGTATCAACAATTGTTGACCCCCTTCGGGGTAAGTCGTCAGCAAATCTTTTTCTCTCTTTCCTCTGTGCGATAAAAATCATACTGGAATTTATTTTCCTTTTACAAAGTCAAAACACTCTTTGAAGTATAATATCCCGAAACTCGTAACTCATAACTCGAAGTTTTCTCTTCTCATTCTTTAAAATCAATTTCTTCCCACTCCCCTTTTGCAATTGTATCTAAGGCATTATAAAAATCTTCCCCGTACTTTCTTATCAAAGGTTCTTTTAAAAACTGATACACCGGTACTTTTAGTTTCTCTCCCAATGCACAGGCGGGGCTGCACATTTGTTCTCTTGGTTCATAGTTCACTCTTTCATAATCACCATGCTTTCCTTTTTTTGCAATGATGGGATAAAGATGGCAACTGATTGGTTTTTTCCAGGAAATTATTCCTTCATTATAAGCCTGCTCAAAAGCACATTTGATGACACCCTTTTCGCCCCGAATACCGTACACACATATTTCATTGTCGTTATCCAGTGTTGGTGTCACCCATTCAAACTCTGCATCATACACATATTTCCCTTTCTTTTCAATCTCCGTTATAGAATTTTTCGTGAGGTAAGGCTTTACTTTTTCGTACACTTCATTAATAATTGTCAACTCATCCTTATCCAGGGGCGCACCGGCAGCACCATCTTCACAACAGCCACCTTTACATTTGCCCAGATCACAAACAAATTCTTTATCCACCACATCTTCAGTCACCAATATATTATCAATTACTATCACAACTAAACCATTTTTGTAAAGGTAAGCCCTGTATCATTGTTCTGTCTATTTTGTAGCATGGAATAGATTGTTTTTACTTTAATATCAGCCACCCAAACCCACTTACCAGTACTCACTTTTTTAATCCCAATGCCGCTACGATTAACAGCTCTTCAATTTTTCTGTTTATTTATAATTTCCTTTAACACAGTTCTAACACTACCTAATTATGGAGTAAATACAGCTCTGGCATCCTACCAGCAAACCAGCTGTATGCTCAACACAAGAATACTCACTCTTCAAAAATCGGCCAAAGTTTTTTTCCAGATGCTTTTCTGGGTGCCGGTAGCGGCATTTAGTCTTCTGCTGATTTATAATACACTTCCTTATTTTTCCTTTAATAAAGATTTTAGTTTTATTGAGGAAAGGAGTTTTTTGTTTAAAAGTGTTTTTTACAATGCCTGTTTTTACATTCACATTACTGCAGGTGCATTGTGCATCCTTACAT
>JBKJXQ010000239.1:0-4670 GCA_046716235.1 Chitinophagaceae bacterium | reverse complement strand
AAATACAATTGAAGAAACTCCATTTCCATTCGCAGCGGGATGAATTGTTTATCCGCATTCTCCAGCAACATACGCAGCAATCGGGCAAAGCGTGACAGGTAGGATTGTGATTTATCATTATCTTCTTTCAGTATCAAAGCCTGTATTGAGTTCAGTGAATTGAACATAAAATGCGGGTTTAGTTGGGAACGGAGACTTTGCATTTCCAGTTCGGCCATTTTATGAACAGTTTCTGCTTTCTTGAGGGCACTTTTCCTGAGGTTTCTTTGCCGGAGAATCAGGGTAAGAAAAACAGCTATAATAATGAAGGCGGCAGAACCCAACATCAGTAAATTTCTATTTTGTTGTTTTTCTGACTTCATTTTTTCCAGCCGGGCCTTTTCAGCAGTTGCTGCTTTCTCTGCTTCATATTGTATTATTATTTCGGTCGCTTTAGAATAGGAATTGTTATTATATATAGAATCTTTCAATTGTGAGTAAAGAGTTGTGTACTGTAGTGCATTTTTATAGTCATTTATTCCCTTATATGTTTCTGTCAAGCCTGAATAAGCATCCAAAATATAATTTTTTGCTCTTGCCTGTTTTGCCAGTAGCAATCCCTTATTAAAAAATAGAAGCCCATTCTTATAACTTTCTTTAGCCGGAGTTCTCTTAATAAAACCTGCTTTTTCTAAATAAACATTTCCGATGCCGATATAACATTCTGCTATATAAAATTTATTTTCCTCCTCTTCCATAATTTTTAAAGCAGCAAAATGATATTTTAATGCCCGTGGATAATCACATAAATTTTTATAAACTTTTCCCAAACCATTATAACTAACGCCAATTCGTATCTTAGCCAAATGCATTTCAGCATTTTCCAATGCGAGAGAAAAATATTTCAGTGCCGTGTCATTGTTTCCCAGACGGTAATAGTCTTCTCCTATACGGCTACAAAGAACCGTACCGTTCTTCTCAGCTCCTAATTTTTCCCACATTTCCAATGAAGTAAAATGATTTTTTAATGCCTCGGAAAAATTGCCTTGTATAAAATAAATATCGCCAATGTTTAAATATTGAACTGCAGCACATGGTCCGTCTCCTATTTCTTCAGAAATCCTCAAGACAATTAAAATATTTTTTAATGCTTCTGGAAAATTTCCTTCTTGTCTTAGAATAAATGACATTGTATTGATTGCAAGCGCCTCCTGTCGTTTATCATTTATTTTTTGGGCAAATAACAGAGCCTCATTAGCCATTTTCTTTACTGGTTCAAAGTCACCTCCTGTTGGCCATGTCAACATCCATGATTTAAATGCTAAATCATTTAAAGTTTTGGCTTTAACGCTATCTGTTTTTGCATTTTTCAAAACCAATAACAGAGAATCAATAATTGGGTTTCCGGCAAATCGGTGGATTTCATTTTGAGCAAATAAACTTTGACAAAAAACCAATGGGAGCAATAAAAAAAGAAGCCGTTTATTAATTCTTAGCATAAACAAATATTTTATGATCAGGAGTTTTCAATCTGGTGATGAAAATAACCGAAATAAAATTCTTTTTTGGATAGGGTAAAAGAATCAATTGCAGGAATTACTATGTCCGTTGTCATATCCGTTTTTTCATGGGCATAATAGTCCTCTTAAGTTAGTAAATTAAATCAAAGCGCCTTTGAAATTCTTGCCGCTTCTTATAACTGTACCTTTTTCGACCATAACTGTTATAAAACAAGTAAACTTACTCCATGGTTGTACACATATCTTCCCTCCTTTACAGTTATTCGGGCAAATGTTACAGTTGCTAAACAGCTATTGATTGTTGGATTTTGAGGTTATACTTTTATTTTTAAACAAAAAAAATATTCTTCACCATTAAAATTTTTTATATGAAACGAAAATTATTCAGTTATCCATCCGGATTAATTATGAGTGTATTACTATTCATTTTATTAAGTCCTTCTTGTACAAAGCCAACCATTTACAATGTTCCGTCATCTGCCTCCGATGAAGTTATTGTTGCAAGGGCAGGAAAACCAACAACCTTACCCATTATTTCCTTGTCGGTGACTGTTAATGACGCAACAGGCTACAACCTTACCAGTGATGGTGGTGGCAATTATGTAAATGGTTCCCAAGCAGTCGGAGCTAAGTTTGACCAATATGGCAATTTTATATTTAGTTGTGGTAGATCAGGACGAGGCTCCAATGCCGTTTTGGTTAGGTGGATGAGTATCAATTTCAGCTCACCTGTCGTGGTATATATCGCTCAACCAATCACCGGCAATGATAAAGTAACTGCTATAACCACTATTCCGGTAGCAGCATATACATTTACCCCACTACAAAATATGGCTGAAGGTGAATCGCAATGCGTTGGACTTACTGGCGGTTCCGGAGCTGATTGGGTTATGAATTTTCACCGGGGTGCAGAGGATATAAGCAGTTCCCCATCATCCTATGCCGTGTTTACAAGGATAAATGCAACACAATGGACTGTTACTCCTGTTGGTACTTGTTCACCCAATTCGAATGTATGTGCTTTGAGAAATGGCACTAGTGTATTGTATGGCTATTATAATATGCCGTTTTCTTTTACACTTACAAAGCTGTAGAAAAACCATAGAGTTATGAAGTGATAATAATAAAATTATTTATAAAATAAAAGGTCATCAGTAAATGGCCTTTTATTTTATTCTTTATCATAAAAATGAAGTCGTTTAGAAGTATAAAAGTTTGCCTGGCCAGAATAACTATTAGTTGGGAAAAATAATATTACATTAATCATTATCGGACATGTCAGGTCTTCTTTTTTTTGTTCGTAGAATAGACTGCTCATGCCGCCACTCCTCAATCAATTTATGATTTCCACTCATTAATACTTCTGGTACCTTCCATCCACGAAAATCTTCTGGTCTTGTGTAAACCGGCGGTGCTAATAAATTATCCTGGAAAGAATCGAAGAGTGCAGATGTTTCATCATTTAATACGCCGGGTAATAAACGACCAATGGAATCTACTAATATAGCTGCGGGTAATTCACCTCCGCTTAGCACATAATCTCCGATAGAAATTTCTTTGGTTACAAAATGTTCCCGTATTCTTTCATCAATGCCTTTATAATGGCCGCATATGAGCAACAGGTTTTCCTTTAATGATAAATTATTCGCAGCTTTCTGGTTAAAGAGTTCACCATCCGGGGTCAGAAAAATTATTTCATCAAATTTTCTTAGCTGCGATAATTCTTCGATGGCTTTAGCCAATGGTTCACACATCATTAGCATACCTGCACCACCACCAAATTGATAATCATCCACCATACCATATTCGTTGATGGCCCATTTACGTAGCTGGTGTATTTGTACAGTCAATAAACCTTTCTCCTGTGCCCGTTTCATCATGCTATGTTGAAAAGGGCTTTCGAGTAATTCAGGCAATACAGTGAGTATATCTATGTGCATATTAACTCCATCTCCGCCAATTGGCGGAGGGTTATGGATTCGTTCAAAGATAGTAAGTGTCTTTTCAATTGCGGATTGATTAAAAACAATCCATTATGAAATGGGGTAAGAACCCATGGGAACCGTGGATTGGATTGAGAAAAGCCATCAAATACCCACATCAGGCAGAATCGTTACTCCATCTTTTATTACGTTCAAAGGTTTTTAATTGCACCGCAAAATATAGTGCTAAAATAAGAGCAAAGACTACAGCAAAATAAAGGATAAAGAAACCATAGTTTCGGATACTGATTGGCAGGTAGGAGGTTTTCTTCTGGCCCGGCTTTGCAAAAGGTGCTTTATCATCTGATATGAGTTTGCTCTCTGCTTTAATGTATGCTACAATGCTTTTAATATTTTCATCTGTGAGGTCAGCATGGTCGGGCATCTGTATTCTTTTGAATTTTTCAAAAATGGCAATGGCAGTTGTATCTCCTTTTTTAACCATTGATTGTGATGATTGAACAAAGCTGATAATCCAATCAATACTGCGCCGGAGGTCAATTCCGGAAAGGGCCGGGCCGGTCATATTCTTATTTACATTATGACAGGCAGCGCAACGGGACATAAAAATTGATTTACCCTCTTCCGTTGGGGTATATGCAAAAAGAGAGTTTGTTATGGTTAAAAAAAACATCAAAAAAATTATTTTATTTTTCATACTGTAATTTTTTTATATCACTGATCAATTGATTTACTTCTGTATCACCGGTACCATCATAATACCCCCGGATTCTTTTTTGTTTGTCAACTAATACGAGGTTTTCACTATGAATAAAATCTTCCGGGCCGCCATCACCATCGGTGACCACAATCATAAAACTGTTGCGGGCAAGTTTGTAAATTTCTTTTTTATCACCGGTCAGTAAATTCCAGTTGCGGGTATCTAAATTGTATTGACGGGCATATTTTTTAAGTTGTGCAGATGAATCTCTTTCAGGATCAACAGTAAAAGAATTGATTATAATTTCACTATCAGTTTTGAAGGCTTCCTGTATTTTTTTTAAACTTTTTGTCATTTTCGGGCAAATAGAAGGGCAATGAGTAAAAAAGAAATCAACTATTACAATTTTATTATTCCAATCCGCAGTGGTTTTCAGTTGACCTTCCTGGTTGGTAAAGTGAAAGTCGCCGATGCGATGTTGTTTTGTTTTTCCCAGTATGGGTAATACCTGAACTTTTTTCTCATACC
>JBKJXQ010000238.1:0-2542 GCA_046716235.1 Chitinophagaceae bacterium | reverse complement strand
CATCCAGACTTTACCCTATACATTCTTCAGGGTGGCACTCTAAAAATTTATCCCAAAGGCGGTGAACCACAGGTACTCGAGCTTCAAACTGGAATGGGGCTTATATTTCCAACTGTTACTCACAGCGGGAAAAATATTGGTACTACAACTATAAAACTACTAGTATCTGATATATACAGACCGAGAAATTAAATGCTTTTATTTCCGGTATCGTCAGTTTAATAAGTGGTGATACTGAATTTTAATTATACAACCTTTTGCGGTTAATATTAAAAACGAGTCTTTTGATTTTGCTATGATATCAATCTAAATTCTTGCATTTCATGTAGTCAATTTTAAAAATCGTCAAAAGACATTTTTTTAATGCTCTTTAAATATGTTACATGCAAAACCATCACTATGGCAACATAAATATTTCCCATTTTTATTCTTTCATTCATAACAAGCTGTGCACAAATAAGTAGTGAGCATACTCAGAATAATTTGTTAGTTCTTAAAGAAAACACTGACACTCTTAGCCATCATTCAAGTGCAGTGGATACAACAAATGGTTTAATACTCCCTACCGGAAAAATGCAAACAGCCCGTGCAGTACACACAACATCATTATTAAAAAGTGGCAAGGTACTTATAGCCGGAGGATTTGCAGGCAGCGCCTCTTTATCAAGTGCAGAAATTTATGACCCCGCTTTAAAAATATTTGCATCTGTTGGACAGATGTCCATTTCCAGGTCAGGGCATACTGCAACTTTGCTTCCGAATGGACAAGTTCTAATAGCCGGAGGCTACAATGGAAGTTATCTTTCAAGCACAGAAATTTTTGACCCAGAAACACAAATGTTTTCAACCGGACCTATAATGAACATCCCACGTAGCGGACATACTGCAACAGTTTTAAATAATGGAATATTTCTTTTTGCCGGAGGAGTTGGAGTTGGTTGGTCGTTTTTACAATCAGCAGAACTTTATGACATAGAAACAAAAACTTTTACACCAACTGGTTCTATGACAACTGCCCGGGAATCACACACTGCAACACTTTTAAAAGATGGGAATGTTCTTATAACAGGAGGGCATAAAGACCGAAGGGCTAATATAAAAATTTATTCCAATGCAGAACTATATGACCCTGTATCAGAAAAGTTTAAATTAATTGACAACATGAGTATAATCCGTCATAAGCATGATGCAGTTAGACTTGCTGATGGTAGAATTTTTATTAACGGAGGTTCGGATGAACGTGATTCCAGAGGAGCTTATGTAAGTGCAGAACTTTATGACCCTGTTTCATCTTCATTCAAATCTGCTGGTAATATGAATATCACCCGCTATAAGCATAACGGAACATCAATTTTATTACCGAATGGCAATGTTCTTATTGCAGGAGGTGCTAACCGTGCTGAAATCTATCAAACTGCATCCGGAAAATTTGCAATCGTTTACGGAAGTATGGGAACTAAGCGTTTGTTTTCCTGCGCTTCTCTTTTACAAAACGGACAAGTCTTGATTACCGGTGGTTATAACGAAAATCAAGAAGCTAGTGCAAATGCGTGGATATATATTTACAAGAGGTAGTGTTTTTTTTTAAGGTTTACACAAAAAAGTAAACTTCTGACATTAAAAAATTAGCCCTTCAGAAAGACCTGAAGTTAGGGGTAAGCGTAACGAACGACATCATAAACGGCAAACATACAGACAAAATGAAAAAGCCATCATTAATAGTTTTAGTTATTGTGTGTTGTGTAGTAATTCACGACCAGCCGGCCGGCGGGTATTACCACAACTCTCACATCCCATCAAACTTTTGCAGCTAAAAAAGATTGGATCATATTTATTTGTGATTATATGCGAACCCGACAAACTTTTTGTGGTTTTACCGGCTACTGTCCAGCGAATGGTGTACCGAAAATGCCGACTGCAAGCTCTATCCAAACAAGAAAGCATATTACCAAAAGAGCAAAGCAAATAGCAATTCGATACCCGATTTTTTTTACCTTTCTCATTACAAGCTCACACATAAGACCAGTGCCAAGCAGCAGGCTTCCGGCACTGACAAAATCGAACAGAGTCCAACTCACTTCATGTGTGAACTGCATTGCAATTAATGGCACGAGCAATAAAAATGCTACGGTTAGGAGAATAGCGATAAGTCTTTTGTTTTGGATAATCATTATGTTCTGTTTTTAAAAAATTAGTTCTGATTCTATTTAGGAAAGTGCTTTGAAGTACAAAGTAAATAAAAATTCCTGAACTATCAAAAGAATTTTCTATTGCCGGACGATTCTCATAGCAAAGCTATGTTAGCGGCGTGGACCTCGTTGCAAAGCCCAATTACTTTCCAACTTCCTTTCATGTAGAAAGGATAAAAAAAATATTAGCTAAAGAATTAAAACTATTCCGCCATTACGGGGCTGATCATATTTTTATCTCTTCAATCCGGTTGCCGGGAAAACCTCCCTTATCTGCATGTTCTTTAAGAATTTCTTTATTGGGTGCATTGTACACACAATAGATATTGTCTTCGGTTACATAACTTTCCACC
>JBKJXQ010000237.1:0-7653 GCA_046716235.1 Chitinophagaceae bacterium | reverse complement strand
GCCATACACCTGTCCAGCTTCTACAGTAAAAGAAAGGTCATTTACAGCTTTTATATCCTTGAAATTTTTTGTGAGATTTCTTACTTGTATAATTGCACTCATTCCTGATTATTAACGGGCAAAGGTATTAAAGGTTTAAGGTGTAACTAAAGTATTTGATGTTTATAAAATATTTTTATCAAAACACTTGTATTTACAAGGGGCATATAGTAGGTTTGTCCAGCAATTCGGAAAACCACATTTGCCCTCGTAAAACTACTAAAAACATCCGTACCTGTTACTTCGCTGATATACTTCAGTTTCAATAACAGATTTTGTTAAATATTAGTTTGCCTTCGCAGTAATTGTGTATAATAATTTTTTCGAACCATTACTCTGACATCCAATATTTCTGTGGCACTTTAAAGAACATTATTTTAAAGCCTTAGAAATGATAAAGAATATTACACTTATTGCACTTATCCTATTGAGGGTTTTTTATCAGCCTTCAACAACTGATGAGAATGTTACGGCTTTTGTAAGTACAATGCCTGAATCGCTTCCCGCAGTACAATTTTCTCCCGCAAAAGTGGAAAGCATTAAGGGCAGCATCAGTAAAAATAAAGTTGTGTTACAATGGATAGTAAGTGAGAACGAAAGTGCCGCACAATTTGAAGTCGAAAAAAGTCATGATAGAAACCATTTTATCATGACTGCCCTGGTATTTGGTACAGATAAGACTGACTCCGACAGTTACTTTTTTTATGATAAGAAAGGAAAAAACAAAGTACAATACCGTATAAAAATTATTAATAAGGATCAAACAATTGGGTATTCATCAGTGATAGATATAAATGCAGCCCAATAATTTTAATTAAATAAGAAAACATTATGTCTGATACATCAAAAAAAATACTGAAGGAAGCCTATAATAAGCTAAAGAAGGCATTTGAAAAAATTGCAATCCCTAACAGGAATGAGCCGCAGCCACAATTGGTATTACAACCATATCGAACTAAAAGATATTTTTAAAGGAAACCTGATATTTTACATTTTTCAAATACATATAGTACCAACAAAGAACGAAGCCCTTTTTCTAAAGGGCTTTTCCTTTTTGCTAAAAATAACTGGTGGCAAAACAATTGCTCCTCTTAAAAAATAAAAAATATACAAGTTGTGACGTTGTTTTTATCAGTATAAATCACTTAGGTCAATCGTATAAGTACAGATAAGTTTTTCTGCAGACCGGAGAAAAAATATTAATTAAAAGAAAAATAAAATGATATAGCAACACATTTTTGATAAAAATTTATAGTGAAACTACGATTGATATTATAAAATAGTAAAAGTCTCATACTGATAATGAGCACTCTAAAAAAAGAATAAAATAATATTTTCAAAGCTTGCAATAGCAATAACTCCGTAGTATGTTTGCTACAGAAAACCACATGTATCCCACGAAAAATTACGATTACTCAGATCTGTAAAACTAAATCTCTCTCTTTCCCCGTAGGTCTGAATATAAAAATAATCGCAGTTATAAATGAGTACATAGCGGTTTTCTAAAACCCTATTAATCCGTAAAGCAGAATAATTAACTACTGATTAGCAACAGTTAATTCAACCCTAAGAAAATGAAACAAATCTTTACCCGATTGACAGTGCTTTTATTGCTATTTTCTCAAAGAGCAAATACGCAAGTGGTAATAAATGAATTGTACACCGACCCCGGTGCTGGCAAACATGAATTTTTTGAACTGTATAATACCAGCCCTTCTTCTACTCCCTTTTCCGTAGACAATCTGACAATGGTTACTTTTTTTGACATATCCGGGCAAAAGGGATTTTATGTAATGGATTTGCCAAATATGTCAGTTGCTTCAAGAGGTTTTTTTGTAGGCGCCGCTGCGTTGCCATTCAATTACCAGGGTGTGACCGGATCAATTGCAACCGATTTTAATTGGAATAGCGCAGCCTTTGCGGCTAATAATGGTTACTTAAAAAAGTGGGTACAGGGAACTTCCAACTTAGTAGATGGAAATTTATTTTATGACCAGGCAACATTAGCCGTAAATTTTAATGACTTTTTCTATAGGAGAACAGCATTTGGAGCCTCCTATTCTGTTTTTTTATACAATAATGGCCAGCTGATTAATACCTTTATCGGTGGTGCCGGTGGAGCATCTACTGTACTGAATGATATTGTCAACATGCCTCTTTTATATGTTGATATGACCGCATCTTCTACAGATTTCACTATTAATTTTTCCGGGTATGGAACCTTACCTGTTGAAAGCGTAGTACAGGATGCAGGTAGCGATAATGGTTATTTAAGGGAGAAAGATGGTGCCTGCGCCACCTGGAATAAATCCAGTGCCAGTGTACAACATAGCCCTAAAAAATCCAATGGTACGTTGATTGGCTATTCAGATGGAAGTGTGTCTGTATCAGCAGCTATTTCAACGGGTACAGTAGCAACTGGTTCTGTTTTAAATTATAATGTTGTTGCGGCACCAACATCTTATTTTCCAATAGAAATGCAGGTATTTGGTGAGGCAGGAACATCATTTGGCAAATTAGATGCTGCAGATATTTATTTCACTTCTTCCACAGAAACTGTAGTTACTGATGGTGCTTTCAACAGTACTTTTTTTCCGCATACGGCTAATATATTAATAGCTGTAAAAACCAGTTTGGGATGTTTTGATAAAATATTATTTATTCCCAATGCTCTTGTGCTTTCTACAAAACTGATTTCTTTTACCGGAAATCAAACTACTGCTGATATAAAACTTAATTGGGAAATAGCAACCAATGAAATAGCAGACCGCTTCGAAATACAAAAAAGTATTAATGGACAAAATTTTACAAGTGCAGGTATTATATTTGCAACAGAAAAAACGGGAAGTCAAACTTATTCATTTAATACAGGTGCTCCGGTATCAGGCAATACTATTTACCGTTTAAGAATATTTAATAAAAATAATAAAGTAGACTATTCCAACAATATTAGTTTTCAAACAAAAGAAGAAACTAAAACACAGGCTGCAATTATTAATAATCCGGTAATTAATAATTTGACTTTACGTTTTAATTCTCCCGGAAACCAGATAATGAATGTTAGTATTATTGATATGGCTGGCAGACGCATACAACAGGAGAAATTTAATAGTAATAAAGGAAATAACGTAATAAATATCTCTTTATCCTCATCTCTGAAAAAAGGGATTTACCTGGCTAATCTTTCAGATGGTATCAATCAAACCGCAATTAAATTTATAAAACAGTAAACCCGCATTGCAACATACTCTCTCCGGCAATAGTATAATACAGGATCTTACACCTTTAAGATCCTGTATTTATCATTTACCCAGATAAGACTGCAAGCTCAATACATATTCTTCAAATGCTTTAATTCCCTGTTTGGTTATTTTACAGGTAGTCAGCGGATAGTTATCCTTAAATTTTTTTGCCACATCAATATACCCGGCATCTTTTAGCTTTTGAATTTGTACACTCAGATTACCAGCGGTAGAGTTGGTTTTTTCTTTTATAAAAATAAATTCCGCCTCCTTTACACTGATAAGAAGTGACATAACAGCAAGCCGGAGCTGTGAGTGTAATATGGGGTCAAGGTCTTTAAACATTCGCCTGTGCTAAGCTTTTTTTTGCCTCTCTGTAATTCCGTTCCATAATGATACCCGGTACCAGCCATGCAAACACAGCCGAAAAAGCAGTTAATAACAAATCAATTTTTATCGTAGTATAAATAGTGGCAATGCAACAAACCCAACATAACAAACCTCCCAATAGCATCGGTTTGAACTTACAAGCAGCCCCGGTAACAAAAGTGGGAATGCCATACAGTAACAGAAAAAGAGGAGCAACAAATTCCCGGAATCGGAATGCGGAAGGATGCCCGGCCAATATGCTATACTCCGCCGCAACGGGTTCCCACACTCTGAATATCGAATTAGTAATAAAAATCAGGAGAAAAATACTGATACCAAATCCCAGCCACAGGTAATCCATATAAATATCATCGTAGGTTTTTACTTTCCGTACTTTTTTTTCCCTGATGGTGATAAAAATTTGTGGAACCACCGCTAATATGGTGAGCCAGTAAATATCAAAGGGAAGCCGGTAACCAAAATGAATTTCTGATAGTTTTACTAATGAACAAACCGCTATAATGCTTCCCCACATCATGGCGCCCATCCCTGTGTCGTGGTAAGAATCTTTGGCTTTATTGATCATCATTGCAATAAGGTCAAGACTTTCTTTTTCTGTTAATTGTTTTTCTGAAGGTGTCATATCAAAAAAATTATTATTATTTCCTGATTGCTGCATACAAGCCGGGAGATTAATATGCTCCAAACTTTTTCCGGTTAAAAATTTACTGTTGCATCGTGCCTCGCTAAAATAAGATTAACCCCGGCATATACCGGGGCAAACCCACCAAAATCGTTATGATCATTTTATACCGGAAAGAAAATATTTTGCCTGGCCCAAACCCCAAGAAGGATGAATGCCGCTTTCTGGTTTGTATTTATCAAACTTGCTGATGGTTTTTTCAAACCTTTTCTTTGCTTCCTGTTTGTCACCACCATATTGTTCTGGTGTAAAAAAAAGATCTTGCCCTTCTAATAAATACACTCTTGGATTATCATCATTTAATTTTTTTGCTGTCTCTAATGCGGCTGCGGCAATAGGACCGTATTGCTGGAACCTTGCCATGGGATTCCCCATCATCCGCACGGAAGCAAGCATTTTTTTAACCACCCATATTTCAGAATTATCTTTGCTCAATGCTTCGGCCTTATTTAAATTTTCTTCAGCCTTATTAGCCAGCGGATCTATATCACCACTTTTGTCCCCAAAGCCGCCATCCATAGTAAATGTATACGCTGCATTTATAGTAGTCAGAGCTGCATAATAAAAAGGAAGCCATTGTGTTTTTTCTGCAGTAGCAATTCGTTCAAAAGAATTGGAAAGAGTGACAAGAGCATCATAGCTGCGGGTAGTGTCAACAGCGGGCACCAATGCTTCCATTGCTTTCGTGTATTTTTCGCTTTGTGCAAATGTTGCAGTCATTAGTAAAGAGACCACCAATAGGGAAAGAACCTTTTTCATTGTTTATAATTTTTAATTAATGATAAATTTATTTTACGTTGTTTATAATCCATTATTAATAACCTCATCACTCCTATCTACTCCAAAACTGATAAATGCCCCGATAAATACAAACATTCTTGACGTCGGCACAATGGCTTCTTTCCGGATGCCATTGTAGGAATATTGGTAGCCATACGTTTGCTTTATATTGAAAACGTTACTTACCTGGAAAACATATACAGCAAATGATTTGGCATCTTTTTTTCCGATTGAGGGCAGGTAGTTGAGTGAAAAACTAACATTGTGATAGTCCGGTATGGTTCCCCTGTCATTGAATTTATAATTGTTTCCATCATAACCTATATTATAGTACGGACGACCGCTGGCATAATTATAGGCGAAGTTTACATTTGTTTTTATTTTCTCCACAAATCTTTTTACTACTAATGAGCTGGTATGTTTAGCAGCAAAGTTGGGTGTAATGGCAAAAGGGAAATTCAGAAAATCCCTTTTCGTATCTAAATAGGAATAAGAGATCCAGTAATCAAGATTTTTGATGGTCTTTTTATCTCTCCAGAAAAACTCGATCCCCTTTGCGTCGCCAAAACCCTTGTTACTGGTAGCAGATTCCCGGAAGTTGACGGTGCCCGTTTTCACAAGGTTGTCATACTTCTTATAAAAAATTTCTGCACGGAATGACTGTCCGTTAGCCACTTTCTGGTATTGCGCAATATAATGGGTGGCTTTCATGAACGTTAAGGAATTAGGCGAAGGCAGGTATCTTCTTTCAGGGTCCTGGTAAAATATACCATAAGCAACGGATGCCTGGCTGCCCTTACCCAGCTTATAGGCCACCGAAAACCGGGGAGCTATATTTGTTCTGTCAACTGAAGAAGAATATTCAAACCTCAAACCGCCTTTCAGTGCCAAAGCATTCGTAGCATACACATCGGCTTCTGCAAATACTGCATTGATATGTCCTTGTAATGTATCTGGATATTGCTGGTTGTTATACGCTGTGTAAATGGATTTATCATTACTGTAATTATATTCCGTTCCAAAACGAACAGCACTTAATCCTTTCAGTTTCTTTTCCACTACGCCTTTAGCATTGAAGTAAGTTCCTTTTGTGTCAAGATGAAATTTTTTAAACTCCAGGTTACCTAATACCACATCCTCTTTACCCCGGGTTTGCATACCACTATTGATATCGTCCTTATTATTGGAGAAGGAAAGGCCGGTATTTAGTTTCCATCCTTTGCCGATATTCTCTTTCCAGGCCAGGTTATGATAAAAGTTTTTATTGCCGATAGCAAATTTATCGAGGTGGCCCAGCGAATCAATGCTATTGGTAGTGAAAGCAAGTTTGCTACTGCTGAAGTAGCCATAATATTTCAATATGCCCGTCTTGGATGTTTTGATCCGGAAGTTAGCGTCAAGGTTATGATAAGTGGGTACCTGAGAAAAATCCTGTTTCTGTTTAATAACAGCAAAAGCAAGGGCCAGGTTAGTATAACCATAGCCAAATCCCCAGGATGATTTTTTATTCTTTGCCAGGTTTTGATAACCCGCATTAGCACTCAATACCGTAATACCGATATTAGCAGAAGACTGTTCTGGTAAATCAATGGACTCAAGTATCAATGCAGATGAAAGTGCCTGGCCGTATAAGGCAGAATATCCGCCGGTACTGAAAACGGTTCCTTTAAATATAAATGGAGAGAAGCGACCAAACTGTGCAATATTGGGAACACTGCTATAAAAGAAATTATTTACTAAAGTGCCGTCAATAAAAGTTTTTGTTTCCGCTGCCGTACCACCCCGCACATATAAACCTTCACTCTCTCCTACCTGTTGTGCACCGGGTAATGTTTTTAAAGCCCCTGTTATATCACCATTGCCACTGGCCGTGGTAACAATATCAATAGGGTCCAAAACAGCCGCAGCTCTTTTCCTGTCGCTGGCTTCAAAAGATCCGGCAGAAAGAACTACTGCAGTCAGCTCACTTATTTCTTCTTTCAATGTTGCATCGATCGTCAGGACACCGCCTTCCAGTTTTATTTTTTGTTCAACAGGTTTATAGCCGATAGAACTTATAATCAACAATTGTTCTCCTTTCTCTGTCGTTTTAAAAAAATATTTCCCGGTTGAATCCGAAGTGCCGCCATCATAACTGTCTTTTATAGAAATACTAACCCCGCCAACGGGTTTCGACTTATTATCTTTTATCACTCCTTTAATAGTTACCTGCGCTGATACAGATTGAAACAAACCTATAACCAGCAATAGCAATCCTCCCATTTTAATGTATCTCATAGCAAAATAACATTTGGACAGCAAACATAAAGTAGTTTATATTATAAACCAAATTATTTCTCCATAAAAAAACCGCCTCACTGATGTGAGACGGCCGGAACCCCTGTATGATATCTTTTTATTGTTTTATTATTTTTTGCAGAGCTGTTTGTCCTTCGCATATTACTTTCACGATATAGAAACCAGGAGCAAGACTGCTAACATTTATTGTTTCTGTCTGGCTGCTGTTACCTGTTACCACTC
>JBKJXQ010000236.1:0-5871 GCA_046716235.1 Chitinophagaceae bacterium | reverse complement strand
CCTTTCAGCATATGGCTATTGGAAAAAGATGCTAAACGAAAAAAAATAATCAGGGGTTTTGTATGGATTGGTGCTTTCGTGGCAGTTGGCGTCTGCTGTATACTTTTCAGTTTTCCTGTGGAAGTTGTAACTCCATTCTGTTATACCTGCCCTGATGCTGCCACCTCATCAATTTATCATCATCTGCATTATGAATTTGCCATCCCACAAGTAGTAAAAAATCTGATTGTAACTTTTAGTGTACTTTATATTGCCGCAACAATTATCACTCCTTTTTTATCCGGCATTAAAAAGATGAAGTGGCTGGGTATAGTATTTCTTGCCTCTTACTTATTTGCCGTTACCCTGTACCATGGATTTGTTATTTCGGTGTGGTGCTTTTTTGCTGCTATACTCAGCTTTGTAGTTCTTTGGATAATAACAGATTTCGGTAAACCAGGTATAACTAAATAAATACCACTGAAGAAAAAGGTTCTGCAATGAACAAAAAGACATCTGTTTCTCCATCGGGGGTTTATAAAGAAGCTATTGGATATAACAGCAGCACATGGGCCTTCGACTTTAGTATGTTAGGAAGAGCCTCATTGGTAAAAGCAGCATCCTCCATCAAAGAATATTTTTTACCTGCCGGAGGTTTACAGTGTAGCCTTATCTAAAAAAATACAACTTAAGAAACGTCATTAGCTATAAAAAATTTATTCAAATAAACATTAGCAGGATTTCCGAATTATAAATTTGTAGCAGTAGCTCCGAAATTTCAATTTTCTGAGCTACTGCTTTTTTTATGCAATTATTCAGTAAAGCCACTAATCGATCTGATTAGTCCTTTAATCCCTTGTTTTATAAAGCAACAAACTTTTGCATTTTATTTAGACTTTGTTGGCATCATTTTTCGTTTACCGTATAACAAAATACAAACCACCATGAAAAAATTACTAATAGTTGTGTTGATAGCTTTTGGATTCAATTCATTCAATACCCTATCTGCACAGGATTATAAAACCGGATTGGGTGTACGCCTCAGCAGCTCCTCTGCTATGGTTAATAATGCCATCTCTATTAAACATTTTATTAGTCAAAAAATAGCTATTGAAGGCCTTCTTTCTTTTGGCGATCCGCTGGCAATTGGTGCATTAATAGAATTACACAAGCCGCTTGCATCTTCTGGTCTTACCTATTTTTATGGAGGCGGAGCCTATGTTAGCTTTGTTAAAAAAGTAAATACCACCACACTGAAAACTAATACAGATCCAAATTTTGGCGCACAGGGTGTAATAGGACTTGACTATAAATTTACAAATGTGCCATTAAATATTTCATTGGACTGGAAACCAGAATTAAATATTGTAAGTGATATTAATTTTGAACCGGCCGCTATCGGTTTTACTGCCCGGTTCACTTTTGGAAAATAAAGTTTATCAGCACATCTATAAAATAAAGCCCGTCATCGAAATGTGACGGGCTTTACTTATAATAATAGGCTATTACCAAAATTTCCACATTTTGCAAACTTTATCAGGTTTCTGCGGTTTCATGCAACTTTTCTACTTATTTTAGTTTTCCGAAACTGCTATATGCTTAAAAAAGAAAGGCAAGCTTATATTTTACACCAGGTAAACCTGCACAATAAAGTGCTCTCTTCATCACTCTGTACAGAAATTAATGTTTCAGAAGATACCATACGCCGGGATCTTCAGGAATTGTCTACAGAAGGTAAAGTAATAAAAGTACATGGAGGTGCATTATCTCATTCGTTCAACCATGTTTATTTTTCAACAGATGGTGTTTATTCTCAAAATCAGAAAAAGATAATAGCTCAAAAAGCTATTTCACTTATCGGCAATGGCATGTTCATTCTCACCAGCGGCGGTACTACTATCCTGGAAATGGCCCGGTCACTCCCACTACAGCTTAAAGCAACATTTATATCAGGCAGTATTCCGGCCATACTCGAATATATGCACCACCCAAATATTGAAGTAATAGTGATTGGAGACAAGATTTCAAAAAATTCTAAAATCACTGTTGGTTCTGATGCTATTGCCAAAATAAGACAGATAAAGGTGGACATCTGTTTCTTGGGTACTAATGCAATTGATATAGAGCAAGGTATTACAGATAATGATTGGGAAGTGGTGCAGCTAAAGAAGGCTATGATCGAATCAGCTAAAAAGGTAGTATGCCTGAGCATTGCAGAAAAAGTAAATTCTGTGCAATCAATAAAAATTTGTGAATTAAAAGACATTGATATGCTGATAACAGAATTACCAGTTGATGATCCATTGCTAAAACCCTATATCGATGCCGGGGTAAAAGTGATATAATAAATATGGAAACTGCTTATTCATTAATATTTATAAAAAAAAAGCTATGAGAAAAATGCTTCGTCTAATGTTTGTTGGATTGGGATGTTGTTTCTGCATTTTTTTAAATGCACAGCAAACATCCGTATCAGGAACTGTTATTCTTTCAGAGGATAACTCTCCTATTGCGGGTGTAACAGTAACAAACAAAACCACAAATCAGAGAACCCAGACTAATGGTTCTGGATATTTTACCCTTTCAGCACAAAACGGACAGGTGTTGGCCTTTACTTATGTGGGTTATACTAAACAGGAAATAACAGTGGGTGATAACCGAACCTTAAAGATTGTATTGGTTTCTGCTCAAAATCAAATAGGTGAAGTTATAATAACTGCTTATGGAATTAAAAAAAGTAAAAGAGAACTAACATACCAGGCTATTACAGTTGATGGCGATGAAATTGCACAAACCAGGCGTGAAAATTTTATTAATTCGCTGGCTGGTCGTATTCCCGGTGCTACAATTACATCGACTACTGGTATGCCGGGTGCTTCTTCAAGTATTGTTTTACGGGGACCTACCTCTATAGATGGAAGCAATCAGCCCATTTTTGTGGTTGATGGCCTCATCATTGATAACAGTGCCTTTGAAATGAAAGACAAATTCCCCGTTAATTCAAGTGGTGTAAACTATGAAAATCGAAGCAATGATTTTACTAACAGGGCCGGGGACATTAACCCGGAAGATATTGAAAGTGTTACTATTCTGAAGGGCCCTGAAGCTACTGCCCTGTACGGTTCGGACGGAGCTAATGGTGCTATTATCATTACAACAAAAAAAGGAAAAAAGGGGACTGCGTCCATTACCTATAATAATTCATTTCGATTTGAAAAAGTGTACCGCCTGCCGGAAATACAAACGGTTTATGACCAGGGAAGTTTAGGTATAACCAATCCTTTGGTAAGAACTTATTTTGGCCAAAAAATTCCTGATGGTGTATCCCGATTTGATAACATAGAAAAGTTTTTCAGAACCGGCAAAACTCAGCAGCATAATATTTCAGTGGATGGAGGCAATGATATCGGTACGTACCGTTTTACTGCGAGTGCCATTAACCAGGAAGGAGTTGTACCCAACACAGGATTTCAGCGTTACAACTTCCGCCTTAATACTTCATTTAAATTAAGCAAGAAATTATCAATAATAAATAGCTTTTCCTATAATCAATCGCATACTGATAAAGCTTCAAAAGGTTCCGGAGGGTTTTTGCTCAGCCTTTTAACATGGCCTACAGATGATGATGCAAGTTCTTATCTTGATGCTAATGGGAACAAGAAAACTATCCGAGGTGATCTGACAATTGCCGAGGATGACAATCCATTCTGGGATGTCAATAAAAATATCAGCTTCGATGATAATAATCGTCTTATTGGCAATGTTCAAGTAAGTTATGATGTAAATAATTGGCTTAATCTTAATGCACTGACGGGTATAGATTATTATTCTACCACAGGTACCTGGTATTTTCATCCACAAAGTAACCTGGCCCGGACTGTTGGAGGAATTTTTAATCAATACCGGGAAAATCAACGGCTTCTTAATGGTGCTTACCGGGCCACCGTACGTAAAAAAATAGGGAATACTGCCAATAGTCTTATCGGAGCTTTTACTTTTGACAGCAGAACCTATGAGGTAAATGCTGTAAAGGGTGAGCGGCTTTTTGATCCAACTTTTCTCAGCATCAATAACGCTGATCCAATAACAGTTGGTTCTCTTACCTCCAGTGAAAATTATAATCGCTTCGGAACTTTTCTTACTTATAATGGCAATTATGATAACTGGCTGAATGTTTCATTATCAGCACGGGTAGATGGTTCAAGTAAACTTGTAAACCCATTAGTTTATAATTCCAAAGATGCCACTTATTTTTACTGGTCCGCTGGCACCAGCCTTATTTTCACTGATCTCTTTAAGAAATTACCTTCTTGGTTAAATTATGGTAAGGCAAGATTTAATTATGCAACGACAGGCCGTGATCCAAGAGCTGCTTATGTAAAAGGAAATAAGTTCAGTACTTCTTTATTTACGGGTGGAGGTTTCATTTCAGGAACTGCCCAGGGAGGTTTTACTCAAGGTAACCCTGACCTGCGTCCGGAATTTACCAAACAATTTGAAGTGGGGGCCGAAGTAAAGTTTTTAAAAAGTCGCCTCGGGTTTGATGTAGCATTTTATGACTTGCGAACTGAAGATCAGCTATTAGCTATAAGGCTTTCTTATGCATCAGGTGCAATTTTGAAATGGATTAATGGAGGTACTGCACAAAACAAAGGCGTTGAACTACAACTTACAGGTATACCCATTCAATCTAAAAATTTTACCTGGAATTCAATAGTAAACTTTGGACGTAACAGGAACAAAATCCTGAAAATGCCGGCAGGAATTCCTTTCTTTTATAATTCAGATACCTGGATTGGTAATGTCCGTGGACAATCAGTTGAAGGAGGAAATGTTTATCAATTGGCTGCGCTTCGTTACCTTACTAACACAAACGGTGATGTTTTAATTAGCCCAACCAGTGGTTTGCCACTTGTCTCATCAGATTATATTGTAGTAGCCGACAGACAGCCCGATTTTGCTATGGGCCTGGTAAACACTTTCACTTTAAAAAACTGGAACTTATCTTTTAACCTGGATATCAGAAAAGGTGGAGATGTTTATAATGGAACAGCAGAATTTTTGTATAGAACTGGAATGAGTAAAAGAACATTAGACAGGGAAACACCACGTATAATAAAAGGCGTACTCAATGATGGTCTTCAAAATACAGCTAATCCAACGCCTAATACAATTGTAGTTACCCCACTGTTTCGTTCGGATTATTATACAACTGGAGGTGGTACGTCACAAGATTTCATAGAAAAAAATGTAAGCTGGTTGCGGATGAGAGATATCACCCTCTCTTACATGCTTCCTTCCTCACTGATAAAAAGACAAAAAGTATTTAAAGCTGCATCAGTTTTTTTTACAGGAACAGATATGTTTATCATTACTAACTACTCAGGTGCTGACCCTTCAACCAATGCCAATAATACATCGGCCCGTTCCGGAGTAGGTGGCGTTGGTCTTGACCAGGGAAATCTAGCCACTCCAAGAGGGTTAAATATTGGCATCAGAGTCCAATTATAAAAATTATAAAAAAATCATTATGAAATTAAATAAGAAGATAGTATTGATATTGATTGTGGCAGCAGGATTTACCAGCAGTTGCAGAAAATTCCTCGATATCAATTCAGATCCATCGAGTCCACAAACCCCCGACCTTGCCTCTTTAATGCAACCTGTAGTATCCTTTATGCCTAAGATGATGTCAGTGGATATTATTACAGTGGGACAATTAATACAGAACTGGAGCCATGTTACTTCAACAGATATTTTTGAATCGCATGGAGGAAATACTTCAGCTCAATCAATTGCCTTATGGAGATCTTTTTATGCACAGCAAGGTACCAATGTAAACCTGATTATTAAAGATGGGATTATTAAAGAAAGATGGGATTATGTTGGTGC
>JBKJXQ010000235.1:0-3601 GCA_046716235.1 Chitinophagaceae bacterium | reverse complement strand
CGATCATCTGATAAATTTGGAACATCTGCCTGCCATAAGTAATATTGGTTCATCCCTTTCCAAATAAAATCTTGGATGTCTAAACTAGCTGGTGGAGCAACATCATCATTATCTTGACAGCTTTGGAAAGTGAAAACTGCTATAAATAATAAAAGCGTAAATTTGAATCTTGTTCTCATGTGTAGGTTTTAATATAATTAACGTAAAAATAGTAACTTTAGTTTTATTTTATGTTTTTTGTTACAAAAATATAAATGAATCGTCTTAATTATATAACCAGTTTAAAAACCTATTTTTTTATGAACCAAAATGAGTTTGTGCTACTCGTCACTCCTTTTAAAGACAAAGTCTTTAGGTTGGCTAAGCGATTGCTCGTGAGCACAGAGGAAGCTGAAGATGCTACTCAGGAAGTTTTGGTAAAATTATGGAATAAAAATGGAAATTTAGCGGAGTACAGCAGTGTAGAAGCATTTGCAATGACAATGACCAAAAATTATTGTTTGGATCAGCTAAAATCGAAAAGAACAGAAAATCTCAAAATCGTTCATACAAATTATGAAGATAGAGAACCGGGTCTCGATAAGAAAATGGAAGACCAGGACAGTTTGGATTGGGTCGATAAAATAATGGATAAATTACCCGTTCAGCAAAGATTAATTATTCAAATGCGGGATATTGAACAATATGAGTTTGAAGAAATCGCAAAAATACTCGACATGAATGAGAGTGCGATTCGGGTGGCGCTTTCAAGAGCAAGGAAAACGATACGGGATTATATGACAGAAACACACAATTATGGAATTAGTTAAAACAGAAGATTTATTAGAAAAATACTTTCAGGGAGAAACCAGTATTGCTGAAGAAAATGAATTACGTAATTATTTTTCTTCATTGAATGTTGCGCAGCATTTAGAACAATACAAACCCATATTTGGGTATTTCTCTCTTGCAAAAGAGCATCAGTTTACGCCAGAAATTCCACCACAATCTAAAAAACGTAATGTTGCGTGGATATCAATTGCGGCTTCGGTTGTTGTTTTGCTGGGAATAGGAACCTATGCTTATTATAGTGCGGATGTTGTACATAAAAACCAGGATTTAGGAACGTATAACGATCCTGAAGAGGCTTTTAGAGCAACCCAAAAAGCATTATCATTATTGTCAGATAATGTAAATGTTGGCATAGAAAGTGTACAGTATATTCAAGAATACCAAACCACAAAAGACAAAATATTCATCACTACTAAAAAACAGTCTGGGGGTTCTTAATTGCTTTGAGTAACCCCCCCCCAAAAAAAAATAATAATTTTAAACGATAACAATTTAAAAAAATGAAATCAACAATCAACACTAACAAAATGAACAATAATTTCAATAAGAGTAAAAAGTTTATACTGACATTAGTATTTACATTAGTTTCAAGCACCTTTTTTGCACAAGCGATTTTTGATAAATTCGATGGGCAAGAAGGCGTAACATCAATCATTGTCAATAAAAAAATGTTTGATTTGATGAGCAAAGTAAAAATGGATGCTTCAGATAAAGAAACACAGCAATACTTGAGTTTGATAAAAAAACTGGATGATTTGAAGGTATTTACCACTAAAAGTACCAGAATAGAAGGTGAAATGAAAGTTGTAGCCGATAAATATATAAAAACGGCAGGATTAGAAGAACTGATGCGTGTGAATGAAGACGGCAGAAGCATTAAAATTCTAGTAAAATCAGGAGCGAGTGATTCTCAAATAAGAGAATTGTTTATGTTCATTGAAGGTGCTAATAATGACGATACAGTTTTAATGTCCTTGAAAGGTAATTTCGATTTGAATGAAATTTCAGTTCTTACCAATAAGATGAAAATTCCTGGCGGAGAAGATTTAAAGAAAGCAACCAAAGGAAAAAAATAAGATGAAAACAGTTTATGGATTAGCACTGCTATTGAGTTTGTTTCTCGTGAGCTGTAACTCGGAACCGACCTTGCAAAAGTATTTTGTAGAAAATACTGAAAACAAAAATTTTATCGCTCTTGATGTGTCACCTAATATCCTGAACGTTGATAAAACAAAATTATCAATTGCACAGAGTGATGCTTTGAAGTCTTTTGACAAGATGAATGTTTTGGCTTTCAAATTAAACGATACGAATAAAACGGAATTTGAAATAGAACGTGCCAAAGTTAATTTGATTTTAAAAGACAAAAAATACCAACAGCTTATGAAGTTTGGTTCTGGAAAAGAAGGCGCTTCGGTTAGCTTCGTAGGAACTGATGATCACATTGAAGAGTTTGTGTTTTTTGCGAATAAAAAGGAAACTGGTTTTGCTGTTGTTCGAATTTTGGGCAAGGATATGAATCCGACTAATATTATGACTATGATGAGCGTTTTGCAGCAATCTAATATTGATTTAGAGCAACTGAAGCCTTTGCAGCAATTAATGAAATAAACGAACCATATTTCAACTTTGCTAAACTACTTCTAGAGGGATAAAAAAAGGCTCGCCTGGATTAAAATCTTTAGCGAGCCTTTAAAAAAAAAACTTATTTCTGATTCTCTAAACGGTAGGAAGTTGTTTCGGTGTAGGTTTTTCCAAATTGATCGGTTGCTTTAATCTCGATAGTATGTATTCCTATTTCCAGATTTGTCGGAACTTTTCCTTTCCAAAGATGCTTGCTTTCGATAGGATTTGACGAGCGTCTTCCTGGAAATAATTCTTCAGTTAAATCCCATTCATAAACCTCATTCGCGTAGGAAGGATCTATTTCCTCTACATATTCCATTGTTTTCCATTCGCCTTGGTCTACGCGGTATTGAAGAGTATCATTTTTACTTCCCATAAAGAAATTCACATAAATTCCGGATCGGGTAGAACGGCCTTTTTCAACTACTTTGGGCGCGAAAATGTCCATTTGATAGGTTTTGGGTTTGCCCGCCACTTTATAATCCAGACTGTATTGATTTCCTTTGAAATTAATAAAAGCATATCCTTTTGGCGTTCCATCGCGCATGGTCGAAACCGGAACTCCTTCGGAATTCAGTTTTCCGGAATACCAATCTCCGGAAGTCGTTCCAACATTGTAATGATGGTGTGGTTTTTCCTGCAACCAGCCTTCGGTTTTGCCAAAGTAATCCTGGCGTTGAATGTGGGTATGAGCAGAAAGAGAAAGGGTATTTGGAAAATCTTTTAATAGTTCAAATAGTTTCTCTCGATCCGCATCTCTAAATGAATCCCCCTCGGTTTCACTTATCGGAATGTGAAAAGCCAGCACTATTAAATGCTCTTTTGGAACCAATTTCAAATCATTGGCAATAAACTGCAACTGATTTGGTGTAAAACCACCCCAGTACCCTTTTTGATTTCGCGGATCGGGATAGAGCACATTATCCATTACTATAAAATGCACTTTCCCATAATTGAAGGCGTAATTGGCAGGGCCAAAATGCACTTCATAAGTTTCATCGGCCATTTCGTCTGTGGTGGCATCAAAATTAAGATCGTGGTTTCCTAGCAAATTGTACCACGGAATCCCCGCTTTTTTTACAGCTTTAATATAAGGATTGAAAAGAGCAAGATCATTTCCCACTAAATCGCCTAAACTCAATCC
>JBKJXQ010000234.1:0-11065 GCA_046716235.1 Chitinophagaceae bacterium | reverse complement strand
GATTTTGGAACAATGAAAACGTTGCCGGTGTTAAGAGAGATATTGAGTTAGAGTTATTTTTAAGGTATATACCGATAAAATAAATAGCCAATAAATTTTAATAGTCTTCATTTATAATAAACGGGTTGATTTATCAAAATCGGAATCAATTAAAACAATCCCCGGCTTCTTCCCTTTCTCAAAACTTCCCAACAACGAATCAAGTTGCAATGCTTTTGCACCATTGCTGGTAGCCCATTTTAATAGTGTTTCCATTTCAATAGAAGGGGATTTTCTCCGAATAGTTTTTATTTCTTCTAATATACTTAACTGATGATTGGAAGCAAGGCTGTCAGTTCCCAGAACAATTGCACAATCATGTTTCATCAGTAAATCAATATCGGGTAGCTGGTGTGAAATATATTGATTAGCATTCGGGCAAAGACAATAATGAAGTTGACCAGCAGAAGTTGTTCGTTGCGCAAATAGAATATCATCTTCGGATGTATGTACATTATGCACCAGAATCACGGATTGATTATGCAAAAATCGGGGCAGGTAAGTTTGTAAACTGCTTTTTCCGGATGGTTTAAAAAAAGAAGCATCAATATTCAGGGCAGCATATAATTCTAAAAATTCTCCCTGATTGTTTAGAAATAATTCATTTTCTGCTGCTGTTTCCTGGTTGTGGATACTGAATAAATGATTTCCGGGGAAATTAATAATCAAATCCAACAATTCATTAGTGACAGAATAAGGTGCATGAGGAACAATGGAATTAGATTCTACTGGTATGGAATAATTTCTTGCATAGGCAGCAAAAAAGTCAACGCTTCGCTGAAAACGTTGTTGGGCAATTGTGGGATTGAAACCGCTTGCTTCAATAAAATTATGATAATAAAGACGGCCTTTGGCCTTTTGATTATCCGTTAGAGCGTTATTACAAATATCTCCTGCGGCTACAATACCATTCGCCAGCATTTCATCTTCGGCTTTCTCAATAGCCTGTAAAATTTCTTCATCGGGAAAATGGCGTTGCTGTACAACGTTCAATACAAACTTTACCAAGCCGGTTCCTTCCGGTATCAAACCTTTCATGTGGCTAAGCTCAAGATGGCAATGACAATTAATAAAACCGGGAGAAAGAATACCGCTGAAATGTTGTACATCACCTCCGGCTTGGTCTATTGGCACAATGTCTTCAATTACTCCTTCCTCATCCGTTATCAGTACGCTATCATCCTCTGAAATAAAATAGCCATCGAAAAGTTTATCCGCCTTGAATTTTAAATAAGCCATGAAATGATTTCTTTTAACTTTGCTGCCCCTGAAGCTGATTTTAAAAAAGCTCACTACTCCAGATAACTATCGGAACACAGTACAAAAGTGTCCTTCGATAAACTCAGGATAAACTAACAACGAAAGTTGAGCAGCATTATATCAGCCGGGCCATAAAAATAAAGCATTACTATGTTAGACAGGCTGGAAGCAATAAAAGCAAGATTTGACCAATTGGGAGTAGCACTTACCAACCCTGAAATAGTGGGTAACAACAGGAAATTTGCAGAAACCAGTAAGGAATATCGCAGCCTGGAAAAAATTGTGCTGGTTTATAATGAATATAGAAAACTGCTGGACGATATGGATTTTTATAAACAGGCATTGGAAGGTGATGATGAAGAAATGAGGGAACTGGCAAAAATGGAAGCTCCGCCATTGGAAGAAAAGAAAACGCTGATGGAAGCTCATATTCGTCAATTACTGATTCCAAAAGACCCGCAGGATGATAAGAATGCTATTTTGGAAATCCGTGCGGGTACAGGTGGCGATGAAGCAAGTTTGTTTGCCGGAGAATTATTAAGAATGTATATCCGCTATTGTGAAAGAAGGGGCTGGAAAACGGCTATTCTTAGTGAAAATGAAGGAACAGTAGGTGGTTATAAAGAAGTACAACTGGAAGTAACCGGTGACGATGTATATGGTGTTATGAAATTTGAAAGTGGGGTACACCGGGTGCAGCGGGTGCCGGAAACTGAAGGCAGTGGCCGGGTGCATACCTCAGCAGCAACGGTGGCTGTAATGCCCGAAGCGGAAGAAGTGGATTTTGAATTGAATCCCGCTGATGTAAAAATGGAAACATCAAGAAGCGGTGGTGCCGGAGGGCAGAATGTAAATAAGGTGGAAACAAAAGTGCAATTGACTCATATACCTACCGGCGTGGTAATAGTTTGCCAGACTGAACGTTCGCAATTGGGAAACCGGGAAAAAGCGATGGTAATGATGCGGACTAAACTATATGAAGAACAAGTTAGAAAACAGGAAGATGAAATTTCACGGCATCGAAAAAGCCTGGTAAGTACGGGGGATCGGAGTGCTAAAATCAGAACTTATAATTTTCCGCAGGGACGTGTTACAGATCATCGAATTGGTATGACTTTATATAATCTACAGGAGGTTATGAATGGGGGTATTGGGGAGTTGATTGATGCACTTCAGTTTGCTGAGAATTCTGAAAAGTTGACAAAACAGCATTAAATTTTTTATTAATTGACGCAGTCATTAGTTTTTATAACTTAACTTGATTATTAAAAAAATATGTTGGAACAAATAGCAGCACTTGTAAAAAAATTCGGTCAGGATACGGTGGTTAATAATCCTGACATTTCTAATGAGGTTAATAATGATGTATTGGCAGAAGCAACGCAAACTATTTCTGGCGGTATGCAAAATATGCTGGCAGGTGGTGGATTGCAGGATATAATTTCAATGTTTACCGGTGGAGGTAACAATCAGTCCGGTGGTCAAAAAAGTGGGATTGGCGGGATGCTGAAAAACCCGGTTGTGATGATGATGGTAGGTCATTTTGTAAGCAAATTAATCGGCAAATACAAAATGAGTCCGGAGAAAGCTAACAATATTTCCAATGCCCTTATTCCAAATGTGCTAAATGACCTTGTTACCCGTACAAAAGATAACAGCCCGGAAAATGATTCTTTTGATCTGAACGATCTGATTGGCTCGTTAACGGGTGGAAATGCGGCTACCTCTGGATCTGTCGGCGGATTTAATTTTCAGGATTTACTCAAGCAGTTTACTGGTGGAAATGAATCAAATCCGGGAAATGGCGGTGGTGGCTTCGATTTGCAGGATATTATCAGCAAGGTTACCAGCGGTGCACAACAAAATCAGGCGCAGCAGTCCGGTGGAGGCTTGTTTGACCTTATTAAAGGCTTTATTTCTAAGTAACTTTTATAATTACATACTAAGCCATCAGCTACCCTAAATATGCAGTTTGTGAGTTTTAGACATTAGCAATTTTTGGCACGAAATTTTGAAGGAATATTAAAGTAATTTCGTCTGATTAGCATAGTTCTTTGTTTGCAAGGACATTTTAAAGAAAAAAAGGATTTATTGGTAAAAGGTAAATCTATAGTAAGTAATCAAGCGTACTTATAATCCAGGAATAATACTATACAGGGCTAAGTGAAATTACTAAAACAATTCTTTTAAACTTTCGTTAACAGCGAACATTATACTATCAGGTGTAAATTTGCGTTATACTACTAAATAAGATATTTATAAAACTCATAATAAAGACAGTTAATTTTCTCATAAGCAGTTAGTTTTGGTTGCGACCCCTGTTTCTACAGGGGTCCATTTTTTTA
This sequence comes from Chitinophagaceae bacterium, assembly GCA_046716235.1. GTDB lineage: Bacteria > Bacteroidota > Bacteroidia > Chitinophagales > Chitinophagaceae > JJ008. The sequence goes on along the minus strand of JBKJXQ010000234.1, from coordinate 7,421 downwards.
TATAAACTTCCGGTTGCTGTAAAGAAACCCAATTGTACACCCAACTGCATCTGCGACAATATCATCCTTGTCAAACGAACGGTTTACCACAAAATATTTCTGCACTAACTCCATTCCAATGCCATACCCCAGGCAAAGCAAGCCAATTACTATAAAAGTATTTGTAAGCTTTAAGTTTTTAATATATTTTTTGTGAATAGCCCAACAAAATAAAATTACCAATAAGGCAAACATTCCAATGTGAACCCATTTGTCAAACCATATATTACCCAGCCAATTTTCCTGTGGTAATACTGATCCTGGTATAGTTAAAAGAAATGTGGAAATGCTTAACCATATAATAGCAGGAATAAATGAAGGCTTTACTTTTTTCAACATCACTAATTTCGGCAATATTAGATGGAAAAAGTTTCCAATTATCTTTTTAGAGGAGAAAAATGAAAAGGAGCCCCAAAAGAGGCCCCTTGTTTTTAACCAACTATAGAACCAAAATTTACTATAGAGTTTTTCTACAATGTATCGTTTCTCTCAAAACGGTTTAAAAACCCCTGAGTTCGGAAATTTAATTACCGCAATAGTGGCATTGATTTAATCAATGACTCTTTTAATTACGTCCTTATTTATTTTTTAGATTGGAGCTAATGAATATTTACTTTTAATATTTCATTAAAAGTAATGACGGGTAGTAATAATAATGGAATAACAGGTTAATTAAAGTTTACCCATTACATACATTTTGCCTAATGGTGTAGGATTGCCACCTTTCTCTTCAAGTGTTATGGCAAATGCCTGGGCACCCTCAGCATTTTTCATACGAACAAGCAATTTTTTTTGCTTTAAATCGTAATCAAGCATACCAAGGTCGATAGGCTTACCGTCTAACAAAGCCCATAGCTGATATTGTTTATCACTTGGAGGTGTGGGAAGATTATTCGCTAAGAGATAAACATCATGTGAAGCAGTGTCCCAATAAACCGTGGCAAAAGATGCAGGCGAAGCTTCAAGGCCACCCATCGCAGCCATTTTTATAGTAGGATTTGATTGGAGTACCTGAATATCTTTTTTAATATCACCCAGTTCTGCTAATGTATTATTATAATTATTTTGCAGGTTATTATTCTTATTAGAAAGAGAAACATTCAGGTAAATACTTCCGGCCAATAAAGCTACACAAGCAGCTGAAGCATACTTTAACCAGTTCATATTTTTAACCGGTGCTGATTGCATATTTATAACTTTCGCAGAAGTTGGGAAGTCCAGTTCAGCAAGAATTTTATTTTTTAAGCCGGCCGGCGGGGCAATAGCATTTTCCATGGCCTGTTTTTCAATTGCCAATTCAAAAGCATTTCTTGCTTCCAATACTTCGGGATATTGCCGGCACGTTTTTTCAAACTCAGTTCTTTCTTCCGGGGAAGTAAGACCGAGAACATAGCTTTCTACAATTCCGCTTGATATGTATTCCTGTGTATTCACTTTATTACTGAATCATTGTTCTTAACTGTATTAAGGCACTTCGTATTCTTGTTTTTACGGTGCCCAATGGTATATCAAGTGTTTTTGATATTTCTTCATGTGTAAAACCCTGGAAATAAGACATGTCTACTAAAATTCTCAACTCACCTTTCAATTTTGTCAATACTTTTTTTAGTCCTACATCATCAATTGCGGGGCCAGTTACTGCGCCGGGAATATCTACGTTCTCCATTAAGGATTGGTTTTTTTGAGAATCCCGGTAACCTTTCGATCTTACTTCATCAATTGCTGCATTACGGGCCACATTCAGCATCCAGGTAAATAGTCTTCCCTTTGATGCATCGTAAGATTCTATTTTTCTCCAGATATTTACAAATACATTTTGTAAGACATCGTTTGCAATTTCCTTGTCTGTTACAATAGCATTCACAATGCCATATAAAGCACCAGAATAATTCTCGTACAAATAACCGAAGGCTTTTTCATTGCGATTTTGCAATAAAGCCACCAGCTCTTGTTCGCTATATGTCGTTTTTGAATTCAAATTAGTTGGTTAAGATACAATGATTAACGACATAATTGTATACTTGTTTAGATACGGGATATATTGTCATACAGATTTTTTAACCTGCGATAGCTTCGTAAGCAGCAGCATCCATCAATGCTTCTACATCAGCAATATTTTCAACAGTCATTTTTATCATCCAGCCAGCTCCATAAGGATCATTATTTACAGATTCAGGTGTATTGGCCAGCTCCTGATTAAGCTCATTAATAGTACCACTTACCGGCAAAAATAAATCTGATACTGTCTTTACAGCTTCCACCGTTCCAAACACAGCTCCGGCTTCCAGTGCTTTTCCGATTGTGTCAACTTCCAGATATACGATATCTCCAAGTTCCCGCTGGGCAAAATCGGTAATACCAACAGTGGCTATATTTCCTTCCAGACTTACCCATTCATGATCTTTTGTATAGCGCAAATTTGATGGAAAATTCATACTGAATGTTTAGAGTTGCAAATATGAGTAAAACGGTGAGAGATTGAACAAATGGTTGAGATTTTTTATTGATTATTCGAGAATTTTTTTTGCATTTCCTGGGGTTGTATTATAATACTATTGGACTTGGATACCTCTTTTTACTATTCACCGGAATTTTAATGCCATTCATAACAGATTTTAGGCTATTGGTCGGTTTCTTCTTTTACAATTTTATGACACAGGGTATATTTGCAATATAAAAATTAAAAAGGATTAATAATGAGAAAGTTAGCAATGGTTTTTGCAGGGTTGATACTAATGTTTTCAGTAACCCAAGCCCAAAAAATTACGGGGATAGTAAATGATGAAAAGGGGAAAGGCCTGGAGAAAACTACCGTTTCGCTGCTTCGTGCCAAAGATTCATCAGTGGTGAAATTGTCTGTGACTAATAAAGATGTAGCTTTTTCGCTTCAAGGAGCTACAGGAAATCACCTTGTCAGTATATCCCATGTGGGGTATGCGATGCAATATTCAAAGCCTTTTGAAGTATCAGGAGATGTAGAAATACCAGTTATGCAAATGGTAAAGGCAACGGGAAATCTGCAAGAAGTAACCGTTACTTCTAAGAAGCCGATGATAGAGGTAAGGGCAGATAAGACAATACTAAATGTTGAGGGCACTATCAATTCTGTAGGAAATGATGCGTTGGAACTGCTTCGCAAATCACCTGGGGTTACAATCGATAAAGACGATAATGTAAGTTTGTCCGGCAAAAACGGGGTGCAGATTTATATTGATGGTAAACCTTCACCATTATCTGGTGCAGATTTAACTGCCTTTCTTAAAAATCTTCAGTCTTCACAAATTGAAGCAATTGAAATTATCACTAACCCTTCAGCTAAGTATGATGCGGCAGGTAATGCTGGTATTATTAATATCCGGTTGAAGAAAAATAAATCTTTTGGTACTAACGGTTCAGTTAATGCTGGTTATGCGATTGGAGTTTACCCAAAATATAATGGTGGTATTTCTTTAAACAACAGGGGTAAGAAAATTAATATTTTCGGTAACTACAATTACAATAAGAATAAAAACGATAATTTATTCAAGCTATACAGGGTTCAGCTTGATACTATTTTTGATCAACGTAACAATATGACGATGAAAAATGAAAGTCATGGATTCAAAGCCGGCCTTGATTATTATATAAATAGTAAACATACATTAGGCTTTTTGGTGAATGGAAATATTTCAGATAATGAATTAAATGCTAATAGCAAAACGCCAATCATTTATAAACCTACAGGTATTACTGATAGAATTCTTACTGCCAATAACAGCAGCACTGCGGAAAGAAATAATGTAAACTTCAATGTCAATTATCATTTTCTTGATACCGCAGGTCATGATTTATCAGTAGATGCAGAATATGGGTTGTTTAGAATCGATAATGATCAGCTGCAGCCAAATGTTTATTACAATCCAACTATGACTACCAAATTGAGCCAAACTATTTATAATTTCATTACCCCGACCAACATTGATATCTATACGCTGAAAACAGATTATGAGCAAAATTTCAAAGGTGGTAAACTGGGACTTGGATTTAAAGTGTCTGAAGTAAATACCGATAATAATTTTGGCCGCTATAATGTAGTTGGCTCTAATAAAACATTGGATGTTGCAAGAAGCAATCAATTCGATTACAGGGAAAATATTAATGCAGTTTACCTGAATTATAATAAGCCGTTTATGAAAAAAGGTTTTATGATCCAGGCAGGATTAAGATTGGAGAATACTAATAATACCGGCGATTCTTATGGATTAAATAACGATGGATCAGTTAATACATCAAGTAAAAAATCTATTAAACGTAACTATACCAATCTTTTCCCAAGTGCAGCTATTACGTTTAACAAGAACCCAATGAAACAATGGAGTTTTTCTTACAGTCGCAGAATTGACCGCCCGGCTTACCAGGATTTGAATCCATTTGAATTTAAGCTGGATGAATATACTTATCAGAAGGGTAATGTTAACTTAAGACCACAATACACCAATAGTGTTTCTGTAACTAATATTTATAAATACAAGCTTACAACGAAACTAAGCTATAGCCATGTAACAGATGTATTTACTCAAATTGTAGATACGGCAGAAAAATCAAAATCGTTTATTACGAAGCAGAATTTAGCTACACAGGATATAGTAAGCCTTAACATCAGCTATCCGTTCATGTACAAAAACTATATGTTGTTTACTAATCTGAATACCTATTATTCAATGTACAAAGCTGACTTTGGTGGCGGAAACCGTATAATAAATTTGAATGTATTTTCTTATAATCTTTATATGCAGAACAGCTTGAAATTTGGTAAGAAGAAAGACTGGACTGCTGAAGTAAGTGGTTTCTACAATGCACCAACAATCTGGCAGGGTACTTTCAAGAGCAGTGCGATATGGGCCATTGACGGAGGTATTCAAAAGAATATTCTGAAAGGTAAAGGAAACCTGAAAGCATCTGTTAGTGATATTTTCAGAACATTGCGTTGGAAAGGCACCAGCAATTTTGCAGGTCAGCAACTTACAGCAAGCGGAAATTTTGAAAGCCGTCAGTTTAAATTAAACTTTAGTTACCGTTTTGGAAGCAACCAGGTAAAAGCGGCAAGAAACCGTAAAGATGCTTCGGAAGAAGAAAAGAACCGTACACAAAGTGGTGGTGGTTTAGGAAATCAATAATTATATTTCAATAAGAATAAAAAAATGCTTTACAAATTTGTAAAGCATTTTTTTTAACCACTAAACAAGAGGTGTATTACTATTTTTTACGCTTGGTTAATTTGGCTTTTATAATTTTTACATCTTGTAATGGACGGTCACGATCCGCACCCTTACTTGTTTGTACACTGGCAATTTTATCTACCACATCCATTCCTTTTACCACTTCACCAAATACGGTATAGGTTTGATCCAGGTGTGGTGTGCCCCCAATGTTTTTATATACTTCTCTCTGCTCAACAGGTATTTTTCTTTTCAACCGGTATATTTCAGCAGAATCGAGTCCCGCATCAGTAAATTTTTTCCCCTGAACAATATAGAATTGACTTCCGCTGCTGGCTTTTTCAGGGTTATTATCTCTCGCAGCCGCTATCACACCTCTTTTATGAAATAATGTTTGCCTGAACTCAGCAGGAATTTTTTCGGTTGGCCCACCATTACCCAACACTTGTCCGGCAATCGCAGTTCTACTGTTTGGATCACCAGCCTGTATCATAAAATTTTGTATGACACGGTGAAAAAGTAAACTATCATAAAATCCTTTTTTTGTTAGCAGCAAAAAATTATCCCTGTGCAAGGGAGTAGAATCTGAAAGCCTTACAACAATATCACCAAAACTTGTTTGCAACAACACATCTCTCTTTCTGTCTTTTTTCCGTATTGCAGTTTCTTTTTGAGCAAAAGTTATACAGGCTAACAAAAGACAATAAATAATTACAGAAATTTTTTTCATAATTATGATACTATTATTTAAGTGCTATTTTTAGAAATCATGTGTTTCAAAATAAAGCAGCACATGATCTTTTATAAAATTTTCCTGCTCAATCGCATCCATATCCGGCATGGGTTTTAATTGTTTAAAATGAGGCCAGCCATCTTCATCCACACCTTCCATTTCGTAAAAACCACTTGGTGAAAGCAGTTCGCAAACGGCTACATGCATCAGGTCTTGTTTTTGTTCCTTGGTAAATTTTTCTTTAATGCCACCAAACTCCTGTATGCCTATCAGGAAAAGAACTGCCTCCAGGTCAGGCTTTTTGCCAAATCTTTCTACCAGTTTTGCTTCAAGGTTCCACCAACGTTGCTGCAAGTCATCTTTTGCTATCATGTTGCAAAGATAAGTGCAGCAACCTTTTACCTTGCACTCTCTGTTTATCAACTTAGCCCTTCCACCTTATCTTTGCCTAAATCGAAATTAAGATGTTGCAGTTACAAATATTAAAGCAAAATCCACAAGAAGTAAAAAATAAACTTGCCATAAAAAATTTTGCCGAACTACAATTAGTTGATACAATTATTGCATTGGATGATGAAAGAAAAAAATTACAACTGGAGTTTGATAATAACCAGGCGAAAGTAAATAGTGTCTCCAAAGAAATTGGAGCATTGATGGCTAAAGGAAAGAAAGAGGAAGCTGAAGCAAAGAAGATTGAAGTAGCATCATTAAAATTATTATTACAACCCATTTCAGAAAAATTGGCTGCTGTTGAAAAACAATTGCAGGATGAGTTGGTAAAACTTCCTAACCTGCCTTCCGGTCAGGTGCCTGTTGGTAAAACACCTGCGGATAATGTAGTGGTAAGAGAAGGAGGAACAAAACCTCAATTGCCAGCAGGTGCAGTTCCGCATTGGGACCTGATAAAAAAATATGATATTGTGGATTTTGAAACGGGTGCAAAAATTACCGGGAGTGGGTTTGCATTGTTCAAAGGACAAGGTGCCAGGCTCCAACGTTCATTGATACAATATTTTTTGGATTTTAATACCGCAGCAGGATATACAGAATATCATCCGCCGTTTATGGTAAATGAGGCATCTGCTTATGGTACGGGTCAGTTGCCCGATAAAGAAGGACAGATGTATTATATGCCGGAAGATCGGTATTATATGATTCCCACTTCGGAAGTTCCCATTACCAATATTTACCGGGATGAGATAGTGAAGGAAGAACACCTGCCCATAAAGATGACAGCCTATTCACCTTGCTTCCGACGGGAAGCCGGGAGTTTTGGAAAAGATGTTCGTGGACTTAACAGGGTGCATCAATTTGAGAAAGTAGAAGTGGTACAAATTGATCATCCGGGTAAAAGCTATGATGTGCTGGATGAGATGGTACTGCATATAGAATAATTATTACAATCGTTAGAATTGCCTTACCTCATTTTAAGATTGTGCGGTGGTGATATG
>JBKJXQ010000233.1:0-5839 GCA_046716235.1 Chitinophagaceae bacterium | reverse complement strand
TGTGGCATTAGTAGGTGGTGGCGGAATACCACAACCCGGTGAAATATCATTGGCACACAACGGTGTTTTATTTCTAGATGAATTGCCAGAGTTCAAAAGAACAGTACTCGAAGTAATGCGCCAACCGATGGAAGAAAGAAGGGTAACAATTTCGAGAGCTAAAGTAGCTGTAGATTTTCCCGCATCTTTTATGCTGATTGCCTCTATGAATCCCTGCCCATGCGGGTTTTATAATCACCCGGAAAGGGAATGCACTTGCCCTCCCGGGACAGTACAGAAATATTTAAATAAAATATCGGGACCCTTACTCGACAGAATAGATTTACATGTAGAAGTAACACCCGTTCCGTTTAATGAATTAGCTGGGACAAAGCAACAGGAAAGTTCTGCCAGCATCCGTGACCGGGTAATTGCTGCGAGAGAAATACAAGCAGAGCGATATAAAAATAATCCGGGTATTTATTGCAATGCACAAATAAGCAGCAAAATGTTAAAAGAAATTTGTGTTATTAGCCAGGTGGGGGCTAATTTACTTAAAGCTGCCATGGAAAAATTAAATTTATCTGCCCGTGCTTATGACAGGATATTAAAAGTATCAAGAACGATTGCCGATCTTTCCAATAGTGCAGACATTAAACCAGAGCATTTAGCAGAAGCCATTCAATACCGCAGTTTGGATAGAGAAGGATGGGCGGGATAAAATTCTGCTGGCTGATGGGGTATTATTTTTTATCTTTCTTTATTCCCAGTTTTTGTAATAATCCTTTCTGCTTTGTATAATAGCAGTCTAACTGAAGCATTCCGGGGTGATCGTTCATAATTAATGCCTTCTCATACAATTGAAAAAGTTTTTTAACTACAAGGTTATCATTCATTAAAAATCGATCCTGGTGTCTGGATATTAATCCTGGGTGGTTAATGGAATACCCGCTAAAATGAAAAAATAGTAATGGAAATTCTTTATTGACAAAATAAGAATTTCCTTTTTCCTCTATATTGCGTTCATGCAGATTCCAGTAAGCCACATTGCAGCCCGGGTGCTTAATGATACCGACTCCGTTAAAAAAAAGAGGAACAAAATTCAACCAGCTTTGGTCGCTTGACAATCCTCTTTTATTGTCTTCATAACAATAATCAACAAGAATATTTTTCCACCAATTCAGAAAAGCATTTGCGTTCGTATCATTTTTTACAGCAAAAAAACCTGCATTATACATACCTGTTTTCAGCATTACTGTTTCATGGGGCCGCTTGCCATCCGGAGGAAGTGGAGATAAAATATGTGGGGTTAATAATACAGAGTGCTTCAAAAGCTCTTCCTCCAAAAATTGCAAAGAAGAAGTAACATGGATATCCGTATCGAAATAAATAATCTGTTTAGCAGAAAATTTTTGAAGAAAATATAAAGCGAACCACGGTTTTAAGGCGCAACTCAATTCTAGTAAACTATAACGATTTTTCATATCATCAAAAGCAGGAACATTTATCATCTCTACTTCCACTATGATATGTGGTAAATAAGAGTCCGGATTAAATCGGCCATCGATTTTATCCACCAAACCAATACACAATTTGTATCCGGGATTTGTATTCAAAATGGAATCTCCCAGCGATTTTGCCTGGGCTAAATAACTTGCTGTACAAGTAGTAAATATTATTTTTTCATCCATTTTAATTCTTTTTTGCCAGTACAATATTATTCAGATACCAATCTTTTCTTTTGGGTAATATCCAATGTTTAAAAGAAAACCATGCGTTAAGCACCGGGTTAATAATCGGCGGAATATTAGTTCTGAAAAATTTCAACTTTCCAAGCAGTGGCACCGCCGGAATAAAATGAGTATTAAAATAAACCATCCGCATCTGGTGCAATGCCATCATAAAATCACCGCTTTTATCCTGCAGTAAAATAGTAAACCCGTTTTTTTCCAATAAATGCTTTAAGGCAAATTGTGTGTACCGTGCATAATCTACGGGTACTTCATGTTCGTTCCAGACAAACGGGCAGGTAATAAGCAGCTTACCATCTTTTTTCATTACCCGGTTTATTTCAGGTATTATTTTTTCTAAATTAAAAATATGTTCAAATACTTCGCTGCTGAATACACTGTCAAAATTTTCAGCGGGGAAAGGAATAGTATGCCCATCATAAATTACATCAATTAATTCATTAGCATGTGAATGTCCTTCACTTGCATAATCCACGCCGATATATTCAGTTACATTAGTGAAAAGCGATTGGTATGGTTTGCTGCCGCAACCAAAATCCATCATCCTGCCTTTTAATTCAGGCGCATATTGTGCTACCTTTTTATACAAAGCATTGCGGATAAAATAAAACTCATTACTTATCCCCGGTCTGAAAGATTTTGGAACCTGGTGCTGCATCATTCAAAAATAATACTAAAAACACTTAAGGAATAAAAGATGTACGGCCATCCCGAATTATGCTAAAGACCTGTACACATTAAGATATTGCTGTGCACATTTATCCCAACTAAATAAAGAAGCTTGTTCATTAATATTAGCTTCTCTGTTATTATGCTGGCAATCAGCCATACCCTTTTCAAAAACTGAACGCATAGACTGAGGATCAAAGTCATTAAAATAATATGCAGCATCCCCGCCAATTTCAGGCAAACTCATACAGGTTGACAAAAAAACAGGTTTCCCAAAATGCATCGCCTCCAATGGAGGAATTCCAAAACCTTCTGCCACCGAAGGAAACATGAATGCTTCACAATTTTTGTAATACCAGTATTTATTTTTTTCATCGATAGCACCAATAAGTTTTACACGGTCTTCTACATTCCATCTCTTGGCCTCTTCTATTATTTTTTTGGTATACTCAAAATGATTGAGGCCTGCAATTATTAGTTCATAATTATTTCCAACCAGCAAAGCTGGCAGCACATGAAAATTTTTTCTTGGCTGCACCAGGCCAATAGAAAACAGAAATGGGTTAGCAGGTTTGTAAACTGGCTTATCAAAGCCGGGAAATTCACTGACCTCACTGCCATTGTAAATAACAGACACCGGCGTTTTGCCAAAATCAAGATGTCTGCTGGCGAAGTCCAACGCATATTTTGATATACCGACAATATGGCTGGCCTGGTCAGCATTTTTTTGCATTAATTTCAATGTTCTTTTATTACGCTTGATATTACCGGGTTCTTCCATCAGGAAATTAACATCATGGATAGTGAACACCACTTTAGTTTTGCTATTAAAAGGCCTGTACTGAGAAATGCCTGTAGTAAGATGCCATACATCAAACTTTGCAGTACCCGGTTGAAAAAATTTATGCCATCGTTTATGTTCTGCATAGATGGGCTTGTTACCAAACAACCCGAATTTATCTTTTGGCAAATAATAAAATAACTGTTCCTCAGGCAGGGTATGTTGCAGCAGGTATTCGGCCAGCCGACAGGAAAAAGTGTATAATCCATTATAAGGATTGTGCCGCAGGCGGTGCAGATCCACCATATAATTTTTCATTCCTGCAATTTAAACCGAAAGGTGAAATCTTGTCATTTTTTTACGAACTTGTACGATGTTTGCCTCTTAATGGCATCATTTAAAATTAGTTCCAACATTAATCATTATGAAGATATTATTTCATTACCTCAAACCTTATAAATGGCTCGTTGGATTAGTATTATTACTGGCAGCTGTCAATATCGGTTTTTCTTTAGTAGATCCCATCCTGTTTGGTAAACTTATCAACCTGGCCAATGCACACCAGGGTATAACTGTGCCCCGATCAAAAAATTTAACTGAAGATCAATTTTTCAATTCCTTTTCCTGGAAAAATCCCGGCGTATGGTTTATCCTCATCTGCTCTATTTCTGTAGCTATGATAAGCCGCATAGCCAAGAACTTTCAGGATTATTTTTTAAATGTAGTGATACAAAAGTTTGGCGCAAGGGTTTTTACCGACGGGTTACAACATGCTATGAAATTACCTTATCAGCAATTTGAAGATCAGCGAAGCGGTGAAACACTTTCTGTGTTGACTAAAGTAAGATCTGATGTAGAAAAATTCATGATCAACTTTATCAATATACTTTTCGGCGTATTAGTTGGTGTAATATTTGTTTTTGTATATGCTGCTTTATTTATCAACTGGCGGATACCTATAGCCTACCTAACCGGTATTTTTGTATTAACATTTATTACCAATAAGCTAAGTAAGAAAATTAAAATAATCCAAAAGAATATTGTAGGCCAAACCACCGCACTGGCAGGCTCTACCACTGAATCATTGCGTAATATTGAATTGGTAAAAAGTCTTGGTCTAACCCGGCAGGAAGTAGAACGGTTGAATAAAAATACGTATAAAATTCTGGGGCTTGAATTAACTAAAGTAAAAAGAATACGCAGTATCAGTTTTATACAAGGCACATTGGTAAATACATTGCGGCAGGTAATTTTATTTATTTTAATGTCGCTCATATTTGGAACGTTTATGGATGCCGGCCAGTTAGTAACGATGCAGATATTTTCTTTTTTTGTATTTGGGCCATTGCAGGAAATCGGGAACATACTTCTCTCCTATCGTGAAGCCGAAGCTTCCCTCAATAATTTTGATACGCTGATGAAAAAAGAACCGGAAAAAGATCCTGTTCATCCAAAATCATTGGGCAATATTGAAACACTTAGTTTTAAAAATGTCGCCTTTCAACACCAGACGGCATCACAAAAGGCAATTAATAATATCAGCTTCAATATAAAAGTGGGTGAAACGATTGCCTTTGTTGGACCAAGTGGCAGCGGTAAATCAACGTTAATGAAATTGCTGGTCGGACTTTACCGGCCACAGGAAGGAAAAATTCTTTATAACAATCTTGATGAAACTGAGCTTCGTTTTGATGACCTGCGCAACCAGATTGGTTTTGTAACACAGGACACACAATTATTTTCCGGTACCATCCGGGAAAACCTGATGTTTGTAAATCCTACTGCTGTAGAAGAAGATTTGCTGGATGCCTTACGAAAAGCTGCTTGCGGTAACCTGCTGGAAAGGGCAGAAAATGGATTGGAAACAATGATAGGGGAAGGTGGTTTAAAACTTAGTGGTGGCGAGAAACAAAGGCTATCCATTGCAAGAGCCTTGTTACGTAATCCCAAGCTTTTATTATTTGATGAAGCTACTTCTGCATTAGATTCATTGACCGAAGAAGAAATTACCGACACCATCCGGGATATTTCAAAACAGGGCAACCAGATTACCATATTAATAGCTCACCGGTTAAGTACTATAATGCATGCCGATAGAATTTATGTATTGGAAAAAGGCGATGTGGTAGAAACTGGTAATCATGAAAAACTGCTTGAAGAAAAAGGACTATACTATGCAATGTGGCGTCAGCAAATAGGTGAAAGGAAAAAAAGAATAGCTGTAGTTTAAAAATTTATGCGACTATTTTCAATATCAGGGATTCACTTTTATCTTAACGGATTTGGTAGTTTTATTTAATCCATGATCTTCAAATGCTACCGTAACAGTATAAACTGCTGAAGCAGCAACAGTGGCAGTATAGTTAATATTAAAATTATAAAGTAACAAACCATGTATCTCATAAAACTGCTCTTTCAGTACTGCTCCATCTGCATCATTAGTAATACTTATACTACCCCGGTAAAGCCCATAATCATCAGTTAATTTACCAGTTATATTTATCGTATTACCGCTGGTAAAACCCTGGTTACTTGTTGGGGTAGTAATTTCAATAACAGGAGCTGTTATATCGGAGGGGGTCGGCACATGCGGGCCAGTTCCACTACCATCATCAGTAGTAGCGCCATCTTTAGAACAGGCAGTAAAAAACACCATCAG
>JBKJXQ010000232.1:0-17045 GCA_046716235.1 Chitinophagaceae bacterium | reverse complement strand
CTTAAAAACCCTTTCGCTGGCGATGATACCCATCTGCAGTACATTAAATTTATCAGCTATTACCCTTAATGGACGAAATAAGAGGTTAAGAAAAAGAATAAATGCCATAACAGTTCCCTGCTGGCTTTGCTGTAAGTGTAAGGCTTCTTTTGAAGTAAACCAAACCACTAAACCCACTGACAATGCCAGAACAATTTCAACAATGGGGAAAAAAACAGAGTAGGCAAAAATGGCTTTAATATTAGCATTACGGTGTTCCCTATTTATTTTCTTAAATTTTTCCAACTCTCTGTCTTCCGCTGCAAAGGCCTGCACAACAGACATACCCGTAAGATGTTCCTGCACAAAAGCATTGAGACTTGCCACCGCATTCCTTACTTTAAAAAAAGAACGGTTAATACTGTTTTTAAAATACCAGGTGGCAATAATAATAATTGGAAAAGGAATTAATGCAATCAATGTAAGTTGCCAGTCCATCCAGAACATTACGCCCAGCACACAAAAAATAGAAAGTAAATCTGCAATGATAGGAACTAACCCATCTGAAAAAATATCATTGATAGATTCTATGTCATTAATCGTTCTCGTAGTTAATGTTCCGATTGGGGTTTTGTCAAACTGCGAAAGATTAAGCGACATTATTTTTTTATAAGTAGCCACTCTTAAATCTTTTACTACTGATTGTCCAAGCAAAGCAGTAGTAAATGAAAATAAAAACCGCATGGCTGTTTCCACCAGTATCAGCCCAATCTGAATAATGGTCATATTAATTACCATGTATGCAATGGAGTTGGTAATATATTTATCTACGGTGAGCTTAATAAGCATCGGCCTTAATGGAGTGATGGCCGCCAATAAAATAGCTAATACGACCGACAGGTAAAATTTCTTTTTGTACGGAGCTGCATACCGAAATACCCGCCGCAATAAAGCAAAATCGAAAACCTGTTTTTTGGGTGCTGACAAATTAACTAATTAAAAGAAGGGCAAATTTAGACAGAACCTTAGTATTAAAATGCTTTTTGCGCCCCATCTTCATCCATTGCTATTTTATAGGCTTTAATAAACAATGCTCCCAGGTTTTTATAAGGTGGTATATAGTCTTCAAATTCTTTTGCTACCACCATTTTATCAAGCTCTTTCCAAAAAGGTATCCAGTCAATATTATTTCCGGTTCTTATTTTTTCTGTGAGTAATTGAAAAAAAGGCCGGTTAACTTCAGTGGCTCCAATTTGTTTGGATGCAATGATATGTGCATCGGGAGCTTTTTCAAGTACATCATGTATCAGGTGATAACCGCCACATGATCCAAGGAATACAATTTTAGACGAAGGGAACATCTGCGAAATAGTAGCATCGGCATAGTAACTATGGCCACGGTGGATAGTAATAGTAGGAAACAGTTTATTTTTTGCCAGGTAATCACAAAGTTCTTTTTGTGCTTTTTCATCTTCACCGCCCTCTTCCGGTAATGCTTTATTGGCAAATATGGTAACCGGTTTACCTTTTACTGAGTTTATTGCAACCCATTTGGTTGTTGCAGTTATTTTCCAGTTGGCATTGCTAAACATATTGACAAAGCCTTTGAAAATTCCCTGGCCATCTTTATCCCCATAAAAGAATACCTGCATAACAACCCTGCCACTATCATTTATCAGCGATTTATAAGGCATTTCATATACAGGAGGAATTCCGAGTTCCTTTGTTAAGTCAATTTTATTGCTGGTGTCGGCAGAAAGAAAAAGGTTGTTTAAAATTTTATAAATAGCTAAACCTCTTTTATCATTGGCTAAAATATTTCGTTGGTAATTAGCCTGCACATTTTTGAGCATCTCATTGGCCAAAGGTTTTATAGTTTCCGCAATGCTGGCATACGAGTCTGCAACATCTACCCCATCTTCCAACCCATTACCCAATTCAAGTTTTCCAACAAATGCTTTCATTAGTTTCTCCGCATCGCTTTCATCAGTAAGATTAGTTTTTGGTGGGAATGAGCTTAAGAAATTACTTAATGTATTATATCCTGCTGCCATTTTTATAAACTTCCTGTATTTATCAAAATGCAGGGAAACAAGCAGTGAATCGCTTCTGTTATTAATCTTCTTCATCATCAATGGATACACCCCTTTTACAAAGCTGGAAGTATAAATGGAACCATCAGATGATACTGCCAGGTAATATAATTCTTCAGCAGTGAGAGATTGTATGGATCTGAAACGTACTTCGGCATTTTCGTTATGTAAGCCATTAATTGTATTGACAAAATCCTCTTTTGCTTTTTTCTCCAGCCGGGCGGTCAGTGCTTTATATTCAAAGGCCGTGTCTTTATTCATAGCCCTTTCTACATAATTCATTTGAGTTTGCACTAATAATTTATAATATAAGACTGAGTCATTCTTTGCAGCATCTATTTGTTCGTAAGTCAATTTTCCTGATACTATATTATCCAGAAAACAAAAATATTGCTGGCCGTCTTTACTCTTTGCCATCCTCGTTACTGCTTTAATGAAATTATCATCAGTAATATTGCGGATAATATAGCCCAGCTTATTATTGGCCTGAGCAAAGTCGTATAATTGTTTTGGATACTTTCGTCCCATTATTCTTACCAGGCTATCAGCAAAAGGCATGTCAGGATTATCTCTCAGTGTAGCAAAAGTTTTCTCCGGATTGAGGATACAATATTTTCTTATCAGTTCCTCCCGGGAAATTTTGATATCGGGGTTGTCATCAAACCCATTAGATCTTACCAGCGGCGCAGCTGTGGCATAATCAAGTTTTGTAATGTATCCAAGTATTGACAATTGTTTTTTATCTAATTCTACGCAATATTCATACGCTGTAATGATGGCAGGAAGATTGATAGGACTAAGTATTTTGGTCTTCCACTCTCTTTGCAGGTAACGCAGCATATAAGTTATACCCCGCAGGTAACGAACCTTTTTCTGGTCTTTAATGCTGCTGTCTTTTTCCAGTGTGTATTGTAACCAATTTATCTTTACAGTGGCGGCCTGGGTTACAAGAAAATTCACCTCTTCATTGGAAGAGATGATAAACAATTTATCGTCTTTCCCATCTGATTTGAGGACGTTTTTTTGTTCTTTATTTACTTCATCGTGAAATTGCTGCCTGCCGATTGGGGGCACAAATTTTCTAAGCACATTTGTATCAATCTGGCTTTGAGCAGATGAGAAAATGAATGCAGAAAAAACAAATAGGTAAAGGTATTTGGTTGTTGCTGTCATAAGGATCGAAACTCAAAGTTAATAAGCCCGGCTGACATAGGCTATTTTACACATTTATTATTGAAACAGACGGTTTTATAATCAATATGGCTGTATGAAGGCTATAAAAAAGAAAAATTAGCTACCGGAGTCAATACCTCAACCGTATTAACTTATCATTAAGTCTATGTAAACGCCTGTCTGTAAATATCCATCCCAATTAATTTCCCGTTAGGTTTGCGCAAATATTTCAAAGTATGGAGAACAACCTCAGAAAGGTTCTAATTGCAGATGACGAGCCGGATATTCTTGAAATTCTCAAATACAATCTTTCCAATGAAGGCTATGAGGTTACTACTGCCAAAGATGGTGATGAAGCCCTGGAAAAAGCCCGCCGCACCCAGCCCGATTTAATAGTGCTGGATGTAATGATGCCAAAAAAAACGGGGGTTGAAGTTTGCCAGTTACTCCGGGCACAAGCTGCTTTTAAGGAAACGCTTATCATTTTTCTTACTGCCGTAAATGATGAAGGCACACTAATAAAAGGACTGGAGACCGGTGCTGATGATTATATAAGCAAGCCAATAAGTCCAAAAGTTTTTCTGAGCCGGGTAAATGCCCTTTTTCGCAGGCTTAATAAAACTGACAACCGGATACTCACCATCGATCATGTAATCATCGACCCTGAACGATATATTATTAAGGTAAGAGAAAATGAGGTAGTGCTGGCAAAAAAAGAATTTGAATTGCTCTACTTACTAGCCCAAAAGCCAGGCCGTGTTTTTTTGCGCAATGAAATTCTAAACCAGGTATGGGGAAATGATGTAATAGTTGGCGACCGCACTATTGATGTTCACATCCGCAAGATTCGTCAGAAACTGGGTATTGATTGTATTACTACAGTAAAAGGAGTTGGGTATAAGTTTGAATTATAAGGTGTCGGTTGTGAGATGCCGGGTGTCCGGATATAACCATTTACCTTTGATATGCAACTGACAGCAGCCACCTCACACCCGACAACAAATTATGTTTTCCACTAAAAATATTTCTCCCCGGCAACTTTCTGCATTTACTGCCATTATACTGGCATTGCCAGTTGGTTTGCTGGTTGGTTATTTGGAAAAAAATATATGGGCCGGGCTTATTGGTTTTATGATAATTTTTTCGGGGAGTTATTTTCTTATCTCCTTTATGCTGGAACGATTTATTTACCGGAAAATAAAGCTCATCTATAAATTTATTTACCAGACTAAAGCCACACCCAAAGAAGAAACCTATTACAAATATGTGCTGCCGAAAAAAAGTATTGACGAAGTAAGGGAAGATGTAGAAGCATGGGCTGCCATGAATGAAGAAGAACTCGAACTGCTTCGCCGTAATGAACAGTTTCGCAAAGAATTTTTACAAAACCTTTCGCATGAATTTAAAACCCCGGTATTTGCCATACAAGGTTATGTAGATACATTACTATCCGGCGCATTGGCTAATCCTGAAGTAAATAAAAAATTCCTGGAAAAAACTGCAAAAAACGTTGACCGGCTTACCCACCTGCTGAACGACCTTGATCAAATATCAAGTCTTGAAAGAGGTGAGTTGGTTTTATACAAACAAAACTTTGTCATCCAGGATTTGGTGAAAGATGTCTTTGAAGGTTTATCTGTAAAAGCTGAAACCAACCGTATTAATTGTGCAATAAAAAAGGGATGCGAAGCACCATTAACAGTGTATGCTGATAAAGAAAAAATAAGACAGGTATTTACCAACCTTGTAGAAAACTCGATTAAATACGGAAAGCTGGATGGCAACATTACTGCCAGCATGTACAGAACAGATGGCAAACATATACTGGTTGAAATAAGCGATGATGGTATTGGAATAACTGAAAAACACCTACCCCGGATTTTTGAACGTTTTTACCGCACTGATGAAGGCCGTAGTATTGACATAACAGGCAGCGGACTTGGTCTTTCTATTTGTAAACATATTATTGAAGCCCACGGACAAACAATACATGTACGCAGCCGGGAGGGTATTGGTACTACGATAGGATTTACATTGGATACAAGGAAGGATTAGCCAAATAGACAACAAACATGTCTGAGAAGATCAAGCCTTCTTTATACTGGAAAATACCAGATCATTTAAAAATAAAATTATTTCTGACTCTGCTTTATTCTTTCCAAAGTCTGTAAGTGAAGGAAGATTATTCATAAAAAAATTCTGAAAATGTGCCATTTCAATAACCGTAGTAGCCAATGACCTTGGATACTTGTACTTGGGACTACATTCTAAAATTATATCCCCAATAACAGCACAAAGGTCTTTGTAGGGTTTAAAAAATTGATGTTTATTATCTTCGCCAACTTGCTTGGTTAGATATACTTTTGAACCCTCTGAAATTACTATTTGGTGTAGTAAACTTTCATTTACATAAATTGTTTTTCCATCATCTTCTACCGTTGTTGCTAATAGTTTTATTACCTTTTTTAACTTAACAACAGGGTCAGTAACATTATTCGTTTGAAAACTAATCTGGTACTCAAGCCAACTCCAATACCAAGCTATAATATAAATAAGTAAGCGGTGCTTATTTTCAAAGTATCGGTAAATTCCAGCTTCCGTTGTGCCTATATCTTCTGCCAGCTTTTTAAACGTAAAGGCTTCAAAACCATTTTGGGAAATCAATTGAATGCTATGCTTAATGATGTTCCTACCCAACTCTGTATGTTCTGGATTACGGATAAATAAATCCTCATTCATTTTTATTTGTAACTGCAATTTCATTTCTGTCTGTATTTGGAGAGTTTGTAAATAAGCGACAAAGCTAATTAAAAAATATTTTACAATTATTTATAATAGTAATACTATCTTTCGAAATAACATCCCTATCTTCGCCAAATAATCTAAAAATATGAACCAAATAAACTTATTCAAAAACTTAAAGAACGATTTGCCTGCCAGTATAGTGGTGTTTTTTGTTGCCGTTCCACTATGCCTTGGAATTGCATTAGCATCAGGCGCCCCGTTATTTGCAGGTATTATTGCAGGTATAGTAGGGGGCATTGTGGTTGGGGTTGCAAGCGGCTCACCATTGGGAGTAAGTGGGCCAGCCGCCGGATTAGCAGTAATAGTTTTAACTTCTATTGCAACACTCGGGGGTTCCTGGACGGCATTTTTAACTGCTGTTGTTTTATCAGGGGTGTTTCAATTGATATTGGGATTTGCAAAAGCTGGCTTCGTAGCCTACTTCTTTCCATCATCAGTTATTAAAGGAATGCTTACGGGTATTGGCTTGCTGATTATTTTAAAACAGATACCCCATGCTTTAGGCTGGGATAAAGATGCTGTTGGAGATGATGCTTTTTTACAGTCTGATGGCCAAAATACATTTTCTGAAATCTTCAGAGCATTTGATTTTATAACTCCCGGCGCATTACTTATTGCCGCCATTTCATTAGCCATCCTTATATTTTGGGAAAAGGTTTTAGCAAAAAAGCACAAAATTTTTGGAATGCTAAACGGTCCGCTTGTAGTAGTCGTTTTAGGAATTGTAATGTTTAATTTATATCAAAACGGAACTCTGAATTTGAGTTTGGCGGACGACCAGGTAGTAAGAATTCCTGTTCCTGAAAATTTAGCTGGTTTTTTCAGTCAATTTACTTTTCCGGATTTTTCTGCAATCACAAATTTTGAAGTTTGGAAAATTGCAATCGTTTTGGCAATAGTAGCAAGTTTAGAAACATTATTATGTGTGGAAGCCACCGATAAAATGGATCCTTATAAAAGAATTACACCTACCAACAGAGAACTTAAAGCCCAAGGTTTAGGCAATGTACTTTCTGGTTTAATTGGTGGCCTGCCTGTTACGCAAGTTATCGTTCGCAGTACAGCCAATATAACTTTTGGTGGAAAAACAAAAATGTCTGCCATTCTGCACGGCTTTTTCCTTTTATTAAGTGCCCTTACCATTGCAAGCCTTTTAAATATGATACCATTGGCAAGTTTAGCCGCCATTTTATTTGTAGTAGGTTACAAATTAGCCAAACCATCTCTCTTTATAAACATGTACAAATTGGGATGGGAGCAGTTTATTCCGTTTACGGCAACGGTTGTCGGCATCCTGTTAACCGATCTTTTAATAGGTATTACAATAGGTATCTTTTTTGGAATCTTTTACACCTTACGCCATAGTTACCGCAACTCCCATCACATGAAAAATGTAGTTACCGCAGAAGATGGGCATGAAGTGCACCATATAGAATTGGCACAGGAAGTTTCATTTTTTAACAAAGCAAGTGTACTGCGGGCTTTAGAAGCAATTCCAGAAAATTCGAAAGTGATTATTGATTTTTCCAAATCAAAATCAGTTGCCCATGATGTACTTGAATTAATAAAAAATTATGAGATCAATGCCAAAACCAAGAACATTACCGTTGAAAAAATTAAATTTATTGAACCTGCTCATTTATACACAATTTAAAAAACTAAAAAAAAATTAAAAATGAAAACATTAACTAAGGAAATGCAAGCCGCCATAACACCGGTAATGGCACTCGAGATTTTAAAGAAAGGTAATGACAGGTTTGTAAATAACCTGAAAGCTAACCGTAACCTGTTGCAACAGGCAAACGAAACATCAGACGGGCAACATCCGTTTGCCGTTATTCTAAGTTGCATTGATTCCCGTACTTCAGCAGAGCTGATCTTTGACCAGGGATTGGGAGATGTGTTCAGTGTTCGCATTGCCGGCAATATCATCAATGAAGATATTCTGGGAAGTATGGAATTTGGCTGCAAAGTAGCCGGTGCAAAAATCATAGTAGTATTAGGCCACACAAAATGCGGGGCTGTAAAAGGTGCCTGCGACCATGTGGAAATGGGCAACCTTACTGCTTTGCTTTCTAAAATACAGCCTGCAGTTTATGATGAAAAAACAGTAATAGATAACCGTAATTCCGGCAACAGTGAATTTGTGGAAAAAGTGGCTGCCATCAATGTAAAAAGAACAGTACATGCCATTATGGAACGCAGCCCTATTCTAAAAGAAATGATTGAAAAGGGTGACATTGGTATAGTAGGAGGCACACATGATATAACAACGGGTGAAGTAAATTTTTATGATGAAACTAATCCAACCAAAGAATTAATTAAACCGGTATTAGATCACATTTTAAATTAACTTATGAAAATTAACATCCAATCGCCAGGCTTTGCTCCCAGGCTTGAGTTAATAGATTTTATAAATGAAAAATTGAAAAGACTCTCCTGTCTTTATGACGAAATTATTGGCAGTGAGGTTTGCCTAAGGCTTGCTAGTTCGGCTTCAAGGGAGAATAAGATTTGCAGTATACGGCTGCTCATCCCGGGTAACGACCTGATGGCCAGTAGTCAATACAAAAACTTTGAAATGGCCATAGTACAAACTATTGAGGTTCTAAAAAGGCAAATAAAAAAACGAAAAACGAAAATAACAGGAAGGAGAAAGTGTATTATCGAAAGAGAAAACAAGGCATAAACAAACCTACGTAAAAATCGACCTCAGGCAGATGTAAAGTCTGCCTGAATTTTGATTTATTTTTAACCAATGCCGCAGGCATAATCAAATGATAATATTTAACCTTAGTGTATCCAGTACAGCACAAATAGATGCTATCATTAATAGTATCCTGAAAAACAGGTTTGCCATACATGTAGTTGTTGGTAACACAGTAAATTATTACCATTTAAACTCCTTCTGTATAAAAGTACATGCGTTATCTTATCCCATTCAGTTTGTAACAAAAAGTCTGTTGTTTAGCGAAATAGAAACAACGCTAAGGAACGAATTTCCGGATGTAGATTTTCACATGTATGCTACGCCTGTTATTCATATAGCCGGGCATAGTTATGATGAGATTAGGACCACGGTAACAGGATTAAATTTACTAAAGTAAAAATAAAGACCGGTCTATGGACTATCAAATCATTATTTCCCTTCTAACCTTAATAGCATTAGAAGTTATTTTAGGAATAGACAATGTAATTTTTATATCCATTTTAGCCAATAAATTGCCTGAACATCAGCAAAAAAAGGCACGGTTCTATGGCTTAATACTGGCAATGGTACTACGGTTGGGGTTATTGGCAATAGTTACATTAATAATGAAATTAAACAATGATTTATTTACAGTTTTCAATCAGGGAATATCAGCCAAAGATTTGATATTGATATTAGGAGGATTGTTCTTATTGTATAAAAGCTCTGCAGAAATATATCATAAAATGGAAGGAGAGCAAGGTACCCAAACTAAAAAAATTAAAGCGGCAACGTTTGGTCAGGTCCTCTTTCAGATTTTAATAATGGATATGGTTTTTTCAATAGACAGCATCATTACTGCTATTGGTATGGTAAAAGAAGTATGGATAATGTATGTTGCTGTTATTGTTACTGTGTTAATAATGCTTGTAGCTGCAGAGCCTATCAGCAATTTTGTAAACAAACATCCCGCCTTTAAAATGCTGGCTCTTTCATTTTTATTACTGATAGGGTTTGCTCTCGTAAGTGAAGGTTTTGGCATTGAAATTCCCAAAGGATACATTTATTTTTCAATGGCTTTCTCCATGCTGGTGAGTGTTTTTCAAATGCGGATGCACAGAAATAACAAACCTGTAGAAACACATGAACATTATAAAGATGGAGAAGATAAATTACCAAAGAATGTTTTATAAATATTTTATTTTTTTCAATGCTTTTAATGCACTCCTCAAATATTTTATTTGCTCAAAAAAGCGATATAGGCAATTGGTTTATTTACTTGGGAAATAAAAAAATAATTACGGTTCCGGTATTTTTTATCAGTGAATAAACCTTTAAATAAAAAAACAATGAAAGCAAATACAGTCTATCTGTCTGCTGTAATGCTATTGTATTTCATATTCAGTTCGACATTATATATTTAGCTTTTTGTTGTTATAATTTTTGTTTTTCAATCATCGTCGGTTTCGGGCTGAAGGAATACTAATTCCCGAACTTGGCCAAGCATTTTCCATTAATACCACCCCTTCCCTTCTGCCAAACTCATTAAAAAATCAGCAGCTTCATTACTCATAGCAGTTGGGGTTAATTTATCATTGACTAACATAATAAAGTGGCGGCAGCCATCACCTGAGTAGTTGAACAATATATCACCAACCAGTATGCTATTTTTATAAAACATAAGATTGCCATCATATCCGCATTTGTAGGCTTCGGTAGTTTTAGCATCTGCATACATTATAAGTTTATTAATGGCTTTACTCTCTGTAGTGGTCATTGTCTTAGCAATGCTATCGGTTTGTGGAATATTAAAATTTATTACCAGGCTATCGCTGCCCACAAGATGTTTGCTGATTGCTGAATCAGCATTGGAGCAGGAATTGAAAAAAAAAATAATGGCGAAAAAAAAGATATTTTTCATAGTCGTTATTTAAAGTAAGATAATAGAAAAATAAGTATTTTATCATGCTGACAGTTGTTTATTGCAATATATTGGAACAGAGTTACTTATTATAAAATCTGCTCTCAAAATATGGGAACTGCTTTGTGCTGATTTCTATTGAACTGCCTGCTTTATTTGCATTATTTTACCTGCTACGGAAATTTTCTTATCCGAAAACTTAATATTCACTATATTAATTTTAGGTTACTTTTATACCAATAAAATGTAAACAACAAATTTCAGGCTATGAATCCAAAAGAGAATAATAAAAAAATTGCGAAAAAAGAATTGCGTACTACCTTACACAAGAAACTGAGTATTGCACTTGCTGACTATAAAAGTATTTTACAGGAGAAAAAATACGAGAGAAGTATTAGAAAGGCCTCCCGACGATTAACATCAGAAATTATTGAAGCCTTGGGTAAAGAATCAAAATTAGCCGCTAAGTTACTCCCTAAAAAAGAAGTTAAGAAATAAACAGAACGTTAGTATTTTGCTGCTATTATTTGTTCGGTTAATCCAAAACTCAAGGTCATACCAGCTCCCCCAAGTGCATTGATCACAGAAACTCCTTGCTCCGGCCTCAATATGAGATCAGTTTGACCATTTGTGAGTTTGGCATAAATGCCATTCCATGTCTCTGTAATGGTTTCCTTGCTGAACCGGGCAAAAGTTTTCAGATAGTCCAATATGAGTTGGTTGATGAATTGCCGGTCGAAAGGGTCATGTGTCAATCCATATTCATGTGAGTCACCGACAGTTAATTCCCCCGCCTGATTTTGTGCCACCATTACATGAATACCCCATTTTATGTAATCAGGATATTCGTTTTCGAGCCTTTCTTTAAGCAATCCTAATGAAGAAGCTGTAGCAAAACTTTTGTAATGAATTAATGAAAGACCGCCGCACAAAGCTGGTCCCATTCTCCAGCTATCAGGCTGAGCTACCAGCCGAAGCATTTGTAATTTGCATTTGGTAATGGGTGCGTCATTATATATTTTGGGATACAGTGTTTCAAAATCTGCCCCGCTACAAACATAAATTTCATCGGCAGTAAATTCTTCTTTGCCCGCATACACATCCGGATAACAAATATCTGTTACTGCTTTCCCCCATATAAACCTTACTCCAAATTTCTCAGTCAGCCATAAAGGTATTTTCTCAATAGCTTCCCGTGGATCTACTATCATTTCATCTTCACTAAGTAAAGAGCCGTACAGGTTTTCTTTAACAACTGCCCCGCTACGTTGTTTTGTTTGTGCTGCTGATAATAAATGACAGTTACGTTTATCTCCTGCCACCTCTTTAAATTCCTGCAATACCTGCCATTCATCTTGTCTGTAAGCTGTATGAAGCGAACCAACTTCGTCATACCAGATGCCGGCATCAACACAAACTTCTTTCCAGATGCTACGGGATAGCATAGCCCTGGCATATAGTTCTCCATCCGGCTGACCGATGGGCCATATCATACCAAAATTTCTGATGGAGGCACCAATAGCTCTTTGCGTCCGATCAATAACGGTTACTTTATACTTTCTTAACGCTAATGCTCTTGCGGTTGCCAGTCCAACAATGCCTGCTCCTATGACCAGTGCACTTTTAGACATATAAAGATTTTAAATCTGTCTGAAAATAACTCCGGTATTTTCTTATAAAATAAATGGCTGAAAGACCTGTGAGTACAATACCGGAAACTGAAACAGCAATAATCATATTAATAAAAAAGCTAGTCCACGACAGGGAAACATGTCCAAAATTTTTAACCAGCAGAATAATATCGCTACCCAGGTAGCCAAATGCATCAGCCACGTAAATAATAAACCCAGCCGTACTAATGTACTTAAATGAAGCTATCAATCTTTCAAACAACATACAGTTAAACGGTACATAGCCCATATAAAGTCCCACACCAGTCAGCGTCATCCACCAAAAAGGATCAATATACCCGTAGCTATAAAAAATTGTACATAATAATGAAATAAAGAAGCCAGCTATAATCAGTATATGATTAATTAACAATGCCCGGATATTATTTCTTACCAGGACGAGTAAGCTCATTATTACAAGAACAATGAGTGATGCTGGCAACTCACTTTTTGTAAACACAGCTGCATTCTTACCAAGGCCAAGTTCATTCCATATTTCCGATGCAAAATTGCTCCGGTAATCCCTTAGTATTGTAAGCATAATGTATGTTATAATTAACATCATAAGGCCCGGTAAAAAAGTATAAATAAAAGTCCTGCGTTCTGCTTTATTCATTGGCAAACGTTCTGTTCGTAAGATGATATCAGCCGCAGTGGGTGCTGGTGTTTTATCTAACAGCCAGGTAAAGAATAGCAGTGGTACTAAAAAAATAAGTCCGGTAACAAAAGGCATCCAAAAATCATTCACATTCCAGTTTAGCAACACATATTTACCTACGCTTTGTGTAAAGCCTGATGCAAAAATAAAACTGGTGGCTAATACAGCACCCAATAATTCTGTTGTCCTTCTTCCTTCAAGATAACTGAATACAAGGCCATAAATTATGCCCAACGGAAATCCATTCATCAGTAAAAAAATAATATTATACGGAGGTGGGACAATGGCGAAGAATAAAAGTGCTATCCATGAGATAACAATAAACTTAAGTATAATAGCAAATCGTCCATTCTTTTTTAATTCCGCAATAAAACGGATGCCCAGAAATTTACTTACTGTATAACCTGCTGTTTGTGCTATGATCAGCCAGATTTTATAATCAATATTTAAAAATTGCAACCCGTTATATCCAGCTACTGTAAAAGGTTTTCGGTAAGCATACATAGAAGTGTACACACAAAAAGCAGCTACTGCAGCAAGCAAAGTGCTTACCCATTCAGGCCGTAAGGTTTTGTTTTTAATTTCCATTACCAGCCTGTAAAATAGCCGTTAACTCTGACAGATCATCAATAATATGCGTAGGATGATACTCTGCCAATTGGCTACGGCTGGCAGCACCTGTAGTAACACCAATAACATAGGCACAACCTGCATTTATTCCTTCCTCTATATCTACAGTAGTATCGCCTATTTTAACTACCTCCTTACTATCAGTAATACCTGCCCGCAACATCAGTTCTTTTATCATAGCAGAACCAGGACGGCCTTCTTCAACTTCATCGCTGGCAATATAATCGTCTATCAGTCCTCTCTCCATCCATTCAAGCCGATCAACAATCGCATCTGCTATACTTTTAGGAAAGCCTGTATTTAAAGCAATGCTTACTCCTTTCTTTTTTAATTGCATAAATATATTCTCTGCATTATTTATGGCACTGACAGCAGGATCCGATTCATAAAACTCCATCATATCATCTTCAAAATCACTATGTATATCATTAAGCAGATCGTCATCATACTCTTCTCCTAATTGTTCCATTACTGTTTTAATGGCCACTATTTTTTTATAACCCATTAATGGATTTACCTGTTCCTCAGTAATATCATACCCATTTATAGAAAAGGCATTTATAAAAGCCTTTGCAACAAAATTGTCATCTGTAACTGTAGTGCCGGCCATATCGAAAACTGAAAATTTTATCATAGTATAGATTTTAAATGGTTAATGAGTGATTGGATAGTTACAAAAGGAACACATTTATAACACTTTCCTTAACTGTGGTTGTTTTACTAAATGCTGTGCCATCATTTCCTTATATTTTGCCAATGAGGGTAAACTTTGATGCTCAATTTTTGCTGCTTCATCCCATTGCCGCATTTTGATATATAAAGGGAATAATTTATCGTTCTCAAAAATTGTTGCTTCTTCAAGACTCATAATACCACCTTGAAACTCCAATGTCTGCTTACTGGCTTCAGATAATTTGTTATAATAATCAAGATACTTAAATGTGAGGTATCGTTTTGCATTTACATGTGACGCAATAAGGCTGCACATTTTTTCAGAAAAACCTAATTTGTTTAAATGATAAGCTCCGATTTTTTCATGGTCTATTGTACCAAAACCATTCATTGATTCGTTTTCATCATGCACTGGTAACAAATGCCCTATATCATGTAAAAAAGCAGCCAGTATAACTTCATTATCATACCCTTCCAATTCCGCTAATTGAGCTGCCTGGCACATGTGTTCAAGTTGCGAAACCGGCTCACCAATATAATCCAGGTGGCCAAATTTCTCATACAATTCAAAAATTTCTTCTGCTCTTTTATAAGCTAATTGTTGTTCCATATTTTAAAAATTAAATGCTACAGATAACCAGGTACTTCTTCCTACGGCATTGATACCAGAGCCGTGTGTGCGGTAATCTTCATTAAGAATATTTTGTATTCCTGCGTTTAATTGAAGCTTTGGCATTTTGTATCCACCAGAAAAATTAACTACTTCCCAACCGGGTGTGCCGCCAGTAGGAATACGGTTATCTTCTTTATCGCCCTGAGCTAACCTATCTTGCTTAGAGGCAAATTGCAGCTCTGCTGAGGAAAACCATTTTCTGTTTTTCCAGGTACTCATTATTCTTCCATTAAATGGCGGTATACGACGCAGTGGCTCATGCTTACTTAAATTATCGCCATAAGTATATGCAAATGCTGCTGTTAGGTTCCATTCTTTTGTAATAAGTGTATTCACTTCTGCTTCTACTCCTTTTATAGAAGCCGATTCTGTATTTTCTTTTTTATACACCTGATAGCCGTTTATAAACTCCCGATCTATTTTTACCCGTGTTATTAAATCATCCAGAGCCATATAGTAAGCAGCTACAGTTCCGCTTATCTGCTTTGTTTGAAACTTATATCCTATTTCTGTATGTTGTGATTTTTCGGGTGTAAGACCAGCCGTGGGTACTTCATAACGAAAATCTACAATACCCAGTGTGCCCATATCATCTATATTAGGCGCCCTGTAACCGCTGCTGAAGGATACATACAGATTATGGTTCCGATGCAAGCGGTACAAAACAGCAGCATTACCTACCAATGCAGAAGGCGAAATTCTTACATTACCCAGTGTAGTGTCATTAATCCTTATAGAAAAAGTATTAAATCTCAACCCCCCATCAATTATCCATTTATTAAAAATGAAGTGATGCAATGAATACAAAGAGTAATTGCTGTATTTTGAATCATCCGGGTATAAACCTCTTTTCTCAGCAACAATACCCGTTTGTATATTGATATCATGCCTTGTACTACCAACTTTATCATGATAAACTTCAACCCCTGAATTAGCTGTCCAATTTTTATTAATGGTTGAAGAAATGCCCGTGGTAAATCCGATGGTATTAATAACATCTTTTTCTTTGCGCAAACTATTAGTGCCATTTTTTTGACTATTTCGTCCTTCTATACTATGCTGATTCGATATTATAATTTCTGTTTCCCTGAATAAAGCAGATTTGCCCGAAACATTTAGTCTTACATAACTTAATAGCCTTTGCTGTGGCTCGATTTCATTAATGGCAAAATTCTCCAGTTTTATTTTATGATACACAGCAACATTTTCCTGCCGCAAAAATTGATTAGCCAAGGTTAACTGGATATTCTTTTTCAATAAAAACTTTGCTTTAGCATCAACCGACCATTCTTCATATCCGGAAAAATACTGTTTGCCGGTTGTATCACCACCAATTAAATCACCAAAGCTGCGACGTGAAATGCCACCAATGAATGCAAAGATTTTTCCTGAATAATCAGCCTCTCCCCTAACTGTTTTTTCCATATCACCTGTCATGTACTTTCCTATTATTCTGCCATGAAAAGCAGGTTTAATAGAAAATGCTGGGTCTTTTGTAATTACATGTATCACGCCACCGATAGCATCTGTTCCGTATTGGACGGAACCAGTTCCTTTCGCTATTTCTATTTTATTGATGGTATACGCATCAATCGTATTCAAATATTGATTAGGGCCATAGCGAAATGTAGAATTATTCATACGAATGCCATCCACCAAAATCAATGTTTGATTACCGGTCAGACCTCTTACAAAAGGAGATCCACCACCATGATTTGTTTTTTGTACAAATATACCATTCACCCCAACCAATGCTTCCGGCGTAGTGCGGGGGGTATATTCCTGTAAATAATTTTTGGAAACAATGCTGACACTATAGGGAATATATAAATTTATCTGTTTAATTCGCTGTGCTATCAGTACTACTTCATTTAATGAATGGGTAGTACTATCATCCTCCACCTGTGCCACCAGCGTAAATGGCAAGATCAATACTAAAAGATAAAAACTACTCTTTTTCATCCTGTGTAATTATTTATTATCTTCATCCTTGTCAGCAAGTTTTACAAAAGCACTTCTTCTCGGTGCAGGCATTTCACTGTCTTCGCCTTTTACCGCTTTCCATATTACCTGGCTGAATAA
>JBKJXQ010000231.1:0-3349 GCA_046716235.1 Chitinophagaceae bacterium | reverse complement strand
TAATTAAGGTTTCTTCTGCTAACAGTTTTGATTTTCCATAGGCTGATAATTTTTCACCGGATTTATCACCCGTCATTTCTTCTGTAAGAAGGTGATTTGAATTTGCATAAACAGATGATGTAGAAATATGAATAAATTTTTTGCAATGTTTCGTCGCAGATACAACATTTTCTGTTCCGGTCACATTTGTTAAATATAAGTCGGTCACATTTGCTTTATCATCCGCAAGTGCAGCTGTATGGATACAAACATCAGCTTCAGGCAGAAAGAATGAAGTAGTAATATCTGCCTGGATGTATGTAGAAAATTCCTTTAACCTGGGCGGTGGATTTGCTACACGGCCTACAGCAATCACTTCATTACCTTTTCCGGAAAACCAACGTGTAAGGTATGCCCCAAGAGAACCTGTTGCTCCGGTTATGATGATTTTCATTTTGTCATATTTTCCCTGATTTTTTTTCTGTCCACTTTATTTTGCCTGCCGGAAAGTGGGATTTTCATAAAAATAATTTTATCAGGCAAAGCTTCTTTGTCAATAGAATATTTACCTGAAGTAAGCAGCTTCATAAATTCAGTTTCAGAATATTTTTCAGATTCTACTACAAGAAATACTTCCTCATCGTGCTTTTGTTCAGAATAAATTCCAATTAACACTGCTTCTGAAACACCCGGAATATTTTTAATGGTCTTTTCATAGATGGCAGGGTAAATGTTGGTGTCACGCCGTATTATCATATCTTTTTTTCTTCCATTCAAAACCAGTGTGCCATCGGAAGTAAGATAACCTAGATCACCGGTGAAGTGGGGCGTTTCCCGATGCTGCAGGTGCAAGTACCTTGAAAAAAGTTGTGGAGATTGAAGAAGAATTTCTCCATCGCCTGCAATTGAAAGTATTATTCCTTCAAACTGTTTTCCAACTACATCACCTGGCTCTATTGAATTAATTTTATCTTTTCCATCAATGCTACAGGTAATAAGATTTTCTGTCATCCCATACAGGCATAAAATTTTCGTATGGGAAGAGACAACCCCATATAACATTTCGACAAATTTCGGATGCACTGGAGCAGAACCAAGAATTAAGAGTTGCAAAGAAGATGGCAATAATATCTTTTGTTTTTTGCAAAAATGAATCAAGGGCATATAAAAACTTGGAGGACCAAAAAGAGTGGTGATTTTATTTTTCTCAAAAAAACCAATCATCCACTTTGCAGACTTATTTTTATCATATAAAAATACCGGGTTGCCTGAACAGATTCCAAATAATAAAAAGTGAGGAAGATAAGCTGCAATACGGGAATGGCTATACGAGCCAACGATTTCTTTGATTTTGGTCAGACTATTAAATAGTGAATTTATAGAATGTACCACACCTTTGGGTTCAGCAAGTGTTCCTGAAGTGTAGGTAACCATAAATTCCTGGTCATTATCTTCCTGGAATAATACTGGCTGAGGCAGCTTAGCATACAACTTATGAAACCTGACATATTTTCCAAAAAGAGGAATCCATTTTCCCGTTGCAATAATAGAAGCATTAGCTGTAAAAGAAATATAAAATGGCCGTTTGGAAAATTTGAGATACAGAAATCTGAGTAAGGAATTTTCCTGCAACAATAACAATCTTGTATCTATAAAAACCCATTTGGGATCAAACTGTTTTAGTTTTGATTCAAAATTATCACGGCCCATTTCCGGATCAATAATAGCAAGCATTCCTTTAAGCAAATTGGCAGCAAAAAATATTTCCAAAAACTCTTTACCAGGCGGAACTATAACTACCATCCGATCTTTATCCCGGAAACCTTTTTTCCGTAATCCATTGGCGAGTAAAAGGCTGCTTCGATAAATATCCCCGGCAAAAAACGATTGATCGCCTTTTGAAAAAACTACATCATTTGCTGACATTTTTGAGAGAGCATCGAGGAATGGTGTCCGGTAAAATATGTTATTTATTTCCATACCATCAATTGAATGGATATGCTGATGCCTGCTGCCAGTCCGATAATGGCAATTTTATCACCGTGTTTTAATATTCCATTTTTTTCGGCCATATAAAGTGCAAGCGGAATTGAAACTGAAGCGATGTTTCCATATAAATCTATTGCCTGTATCATCTTGTGGAGCGGCAGACCTGAATTTGCTGCCAATACTTCAAATGATTTTATCGAAACCTGGTGAGTAATAACATGGTCTATATCCTGTGTTGTCCAACCGGGTTCCAAAAAACATGATTTAAGAAATTTGCCACCTTCGGCAACGAATACATTTGCCAGTTCAGCCGTTTTCCCCTCGAAGTAATTTGTATCCGGTTCAAATTTGTACATGGAGCCGCCGCCTTTAATAGTGCATAATCCCCAATGTTTTCCAATGGTATTAAACTTCTGAAAATATAAACCGCAACCATTGGCAGAGTTTTCCACCATTACAGCCGAACCGCCGTCGCCAAAACTTAAGGAAGCAAGACGTTTTTGCAGATCTTCTTTACCTGATGGTTGAAATAGTATGGAATTGCTTGGTTTTTCCCCGGATGTGATTAGTATTTTTTTATAAATTCCCGAATGAATAAATGAACTGGCAATTTGCAAAGCTGTAACAAAACTATTACATGCATTTTTAACATCGAAAGCGGGACAATGCAAGCCAAGTTTTTCCTGTACAATATTTGCTGTCGCAGGCTCAATCAAATCCTGACTTGCGGAAGCGAAAATCAAACAATCTATGGTATCGGCGCCATGCTTCTTCACTATATTCCTGGCAGCATTAGCACCAAGATCAGAAACCTGAATATCCGCATCTGCATATCGTCTTTCTCTAACTCCAAATAAACGTTCAATGGATCCGGGCGGAAGTAGTTGACCTTTTTTATTTACAATACTTTCCAATTCAGCACTGCTGACGATTCTTTCGGGTAGAAAAATTCCAATATCGCTGATAAAGGCTCTCAATTTATTTCAGCTTTTAAAAGCCATTTCCAAATGGGTGTTGTAAGCGGGTTGAGTCCATTAAATTCTTTTACGTATTCAACAGCTGACTTAAGACAGGTTTGAGAAAATTTATTCCGATAATTTTTCCGGGCAGCCTTGTAAACTTGTCTTGAATTTACGATACCCACACGTTCAAAAATTTCTTTTTTAACATACATAGTGACCATGAAATGAATATGCAATGCCATCATGAGGCTGTAAATGGTTCGTTTTATAAAGCCTGCATCTTTAGTAAAATCTTCGAGATATTTTTTTGCAAAATAAATATGGCGGCCTTCTTCAATCTGGTGCAACTCTGCAATTTTTTTGAGAACAGAATAAACATTTTCATCTTTTTGTACTTCCCTTCCGACTGCATCCGATAC
>JBKJXQ010000230.1:0-6315 GCA_046716235.1 Chitinophagaceae bacterium | reverse complement strand
CATATCCGGTGACCCATCATCAATACCAGGAATTAGGTGAGAATGCATATCAGCTTTTAGCAAACTAAAATCAGCAGTATGCTGGCTATTTTTAGTACTTGAAAATAATTTAAACATAATTGAGGCGACAGCCGAAATTAATCTTTTATTACCCGGGAGGGATTCGTTTGTAATATTATGCTAGAATGACCTGGCAGGTAAAGAGGGAAAAAGTTTAAATACGAGTTTGCTATGGGGAAATAATATATACCAACCGGTAAGGAAAAGTAACATAAAGTCGGTAATAAAATTTTGGTGCTGCTGGTACCATAATTCGAGAGCACCCTTATGAGGGAGTATAATTGTTCTGTAACATTCATCCGGTGGTAAACTGCTGTTGGTCATAATAAGTTCTTCATCACGGAAAACGATAGAGCCAATGCCTGTAAGCCCCGGCTTTACATTATAAATTTTAGTTTTCAGCTCATCTGAATACCTATCAAATCCACTTTTCATCAATGGCCTCGGGCCAATAAAAGACATATCACCGGTAAGAATATTAATCATCTGTGGCAGTTCATTCAGTTTTGACTTACGCAAAAATTTACCAATCGATGTTACCCGTGGATCATTTCGCATCGTTAGATCTTTGGAACCCATATTAGGGCTATTCTTCAGCATAGTGGCAAATTTCCAGATGCCGAATATTTTATTGTGAAATCCTACCCTCTCCTGTTGGTAGAAAACCTGGTGTTCGCCGGTCAATAATAAAATAATTATTACGGGAATAAAAAATGGCAGCAATATAACTAATGCGATTATTGAAAAAATTATATCAAAGAACCTTTTGATGTATTGATACATGGATGGAAAACTTTTATTGTATGTTTTAAGTTGTAGGTGAAAAGTTTTAAGTATAAGCAGCTTTATATAGCCTTACTGGAAGGTGATTTTTTCAGGAACTGTTTTTCCAGCATCAAAATATTGATTGTACCATTCCACCGTTTTTTTAAGGCCCTCTTTCCAGCTTACTTTGGCTTCAAAGTCCAGATCTTTTTTTGATTTAGTTGTATCAGGACAACGGCGGGATACTGATCCGGGATAAGTAGGTGCATTTATATAGGTTCCTTTAAAACCCATCAATTCGCCTGTATAATAGATAAGATCCCCAATAGTAGTTTCGATTTGCGTGCCAAGATGATAAATTTCGCCATTGGTGCCGGGTGTTTCCATAGCCAGCACCGTACCTTCAACAGCATCGGTTATATAACAAAAATCCCTGGTCTGATCATGTCCATATACTTTAAACGGATCTTCCCCATTTCTAAAGCGAATTACAAGATGTGGAATAACATGATTAAATCCCATTCTTGGACCAAACACATTATGATAACGGATAATGGTCGTTTCAAAACCAAGCATTTTTGCATAGTTTAAAAAACCTGATTCGCCAAGGATTTTTGTAACTGCATAAGTGAAGCGGGGGTGTGCAATATTTTGTATAGTCAGCGGCACTTCTTCGGGTGTAGGTATTGTATATCCAAATGCATCCACCGTACCCGCATAGTTTTCACTCGTAGAAGCAAATACTACCTTACGAACTTTTGACCGTCGTATCCACTCCAGTGTATATAAAGTAAGCGCTGTGTTAATGCGGATTACTTCATGCGGTTTGGTGTTGGCATTATCAACTCCTACCAATGCCGCCATCATATATAGTTGATCATACTCATTATCCAGCAGATCATAGGCATCAGGATAAGAAAAATCAGCTTCAATAACTTTGATATTATGTTTACTGATCAACAAATCAAATTCTTCATCCCTGTTTTTTTTCATAAAATTATCAGCAATGGTTAACTCATAATCACGGTTTTCTGCCAGGAATTTTGTTATATTAAAGCCGATAAAACCGGCACCGCCCAATATCAAAACTTTTTTACTCATATTTTTTAAATGTTTGTATTGCCCTTACAGGGCAAATAAAAAATAATTTTACATTTTTTTTCTACCGATATTATCGCCCCGATGGGGCAGGTACATAATTTATTTTATATTATGTTTTCATTGTCCTGGAAGGGCATGATATCGGTAACATCCATCTTTCTCAACCTCGCTATTGCCCCAGCGGGGCAATACTGCTATCGATATTATGGCACCGATGGGATAACACATTTTCGTTTATACTATTTTGTTTGTCCCGGAGGCACTTAATATCGGTAACATATATCCTTCTCAAAATTCGCTATTACCCCAACGGGGCAATATACCTCAATCAATTAACGGGTGAAACAGGTATTCTTTCTGATAAGCTATATCAAAGTCTTTAAGTAACGATTCATACTCGTCTAAAAAACTTTCTTTTTTATGATGCTCCTCCTGGTTATGAATATAATTGCAAACAACAGGTATCTCTTTTTTAGTATAGGAGAAAGCGCCGTACCCTTCCTGCCAGCGAAATACAGAAGAAGTAAATCCCTGATTATTTATCCATTCAGATGAATCTCCTTTAACAATTCTCATCAGATCAGACAAAGATTGTGCAGGCCGCATACCAAAAAATAAATGAAGGTGATCTGGCATACCATTTATCGCCAAAAGCTTGTGGCCCTGATTTTGAATAATACCGGTTATATATTTATACAACCGAGCTTTCCAATCAGCTGCTACTACCGATTTCCTGTATTTAACAGCAAATACACAATGAATATGAATCTGAGTGTAGGTGTTTGGCATTCTTAATAAATCATCTTACAAATCGCCACGGCCAATTACTTTAACCGTATGCCGGGAAGAAAGTGTTTTTATTTCATCATTAGTAAGTACACCAATGGTATCATAAATAAATGAAGCTGTCTGCTTCATCAGTTTATTAATTAATTCAGTGCTATTCCTGTATTCTTTATGCCCGGTAGTGATAACAATAAGATCATATTCCTGTTCCAGCAGTTCTTCCAGGTTTTGATTGATCCAGGTATCTTTTTCTTCCCAGTATAAAACATGAGGATCATGCAAGTGAATAGTAGCCCCGGCTATTTCCAACTGATCATAAAAACCTTCTACGGGTGTAAACCGGGTATCACCAACATCATTGAGATAACTAACTCCCAGCAACAGGGCTTTCTTTTCTTTTAATGTACCCGGAAACTGAGATTGTAAATATTCAAAAGCATACAATGGCATTTTATCATTGATAACAACGCCTTTTTCACTTTGCTGAAGGGGTTCCGTGCTGCCAAATAAATTCATTTTTGCCCAACTTGCCAGTAAAGGATCTTTTGTTAAGCAATATCCACCTACTCCCAAACCGGGCAGCATAATGTTTTTATGTGTGGGCCGCATCCGGATAGCATTTACCACTTCATATATATCAACACCGGCTTCTTCAGCGAACCGGCTCCATTCCACCATAAAAGCAATGTTCATAGCACGGAAAGAATTCTCCAGCACCTTAGCCATTTCGGTTGCGTTAGTATTTCCTAACCGGGTCAATGGGTATTCATCTGTTTTTATAACAGTTCGTAAAAATAGTTCAACGGCTTCCGCACTTTTTTCATCTGTACCGGCAAAAACCCGGTAAAAGTTTTGAATAGAATCAATATATTTCGGACCGGGCATTACTCTTTCATACGAATGAGCCACTTTTATTTCTTCCACATGCAATCCTCTTTTTTGCAGGCATTCTTTTAAAAGTGGTTTTACAATTTTTGCTGAAGTGCCCGGAGGTACTGTTGTTTCAACCAGCACCAGCACATCGGGTTTGCAATTATTGCCAATACTTTCAATGGCTTTTTTAAAAGGAGTAAGATCAACTGTGTAATCCTTTCCGTCTTCATCGGCTGTACTTAGCTTTTTTACATCCAGGTTAATATCCACCACAATTACGTCAGCACAACTATAAACATAAGGATCGAAAGTGGCATAATAATTTTTTTTACGCCGGGTATTTTCATAATACAAACTGATTTTTGGATCGCTGGCCAGCACCGGAAAAATTCCTTCATTAATAGAACATATTTTCCAGTAAGA
The DNA here is from genome assembly GCA_046716235.1 of Chitinophagaceae bacterium. Classification (GTDB taxonomy): domain Bacteria; phylum Bacteroidota; class Bacteroidia; order Chitinophagales; family Chitinophagaceae; genus JJ008. The sequence goes on along the minus strand of JBKJXQ010000230.1, from coordinate 2,307 downwards.
AGAGGAAGAAGGCAAATCAATACCAATAACAGCATACTCTTCTGTTAATGCATTAGCCACTACCAATCCCATTACTGAACCTACAAAACCGAGGCCCTGCACTACCACTACTTTTTTATCAGGGTGTAAAGCAATGAACTGATCAATCCCTGCTTTATCATCCATACCGGATGGAAGCGGATATTCTTTATTGGTGATGGGACTGCGGGATACAGCTTGTATTATTGTTTCCATATTCAACTTATCAAATAAAATTATGAGGGAAGGGTAATGATTGATATTGTATAAAGATAATCTTTTTGCTATGCTGATATAATACGACCGGGATTACCCACTACTTTTGAATTATCAGGAATGTCTTTAAGGATAACACTGCCTGCACCGATGGTCACATTTTTTCCTACTACCACACCTTGTTTTATTACTGAATTAGCCCCTACAAAAGTATTTTCTCCTATCGTTACATCACCACACAACACAGCACCGGGGGCTATAAAAGTAAAATCGCCGATAATACATCCATGTTCAATGACACTGCCTGTGTTACAGACTGTAGTCATGCCCAATTGTGTTACGGCATTAATAGATACGTTAGCAGCTATAAAATGACCAAACTTCAATGTTACGGAAGGAGAAAGAACAGCTGATGGATGAATAGCATTAACCGGTTCTCCAAGAATGGGAGATACAGCTTCGTATATTCTTCTGCGCAACATATTATTATTACCAACGCCAATAAAATAATCATACTCTTTTAATTTTGCCTGTACCAACGGATCCATTTCAGAACCCAGGTAAGTAAGATTAAAAGGATTTATTTCCTTTGGATAATTATCACAATACGCTGTTACAGTATATCCGCAGGCTGTAAGTATATCGACAGCCGTATGTGCATGACCGGAGTAACCAATAATGGCAACAGGTTTTTCCATTCAATTAATTTTTATTCAGAATTTCAAAATATTTTTCTTTGAGCCGTTTGTGAAGATAAGACTGGCTGAAATATTTTTCAATTTTACTCCGTAGGTTAGCAGCATACAGTTTCATTTCATCAGCATGCACCAACGCATACTGCAATTTTTCTAACAGATCATCTGCATTCCGCGGCTGAAATAATAAGCCCGTCTCTTCATGGGTTATAATATCTACACTACCTTCTATAGCAGAACAAATGATAGGGCAATTCATAGCTCCTGTTTGTAATAATGTATTGGGAAACCCTTCCCGGTAGGAAGCATGAATAAGTAAATGAGAAAGATGCATAAAATATTCCACCTCATCGCTCCAGTCAATATGAATAATGGCGGGATGTGTTTTCAATATCTTCCTTGCTTCATCAGAAATAGGATCCAGTTCGTCTTCAAAAGCACCTAAGACAATCAGCCGCAGTGTTGGATTATTGGAATGCACAATTGTAAATGCTTTAAATACTTCATCAACACCTTTATCTTTTACTATGCGGCCCATATTTAATAAATAGCAAAGGCTGTCATCATAATTAAGAAGTTGTTTTATTGCTTCTATTTTCTCGGGCAGTAAACAAGTAGTTGAATAGCGGTTCAGATCAACACCATTACTGGAGCCATGTCCTATTACCAGAAAATTACTTTCTCTGACTAATTTATGCTGCCGGATATATCCTAATAAAGAATAACTGTTGGGCCAGACATACTGTGCAGATTTAGCCGTCAATTTCTCCATAAATATTAGCAACCGTTTCGTCATTCCTGTAGCCGTCATAAAACGTAAACCGGCAATAGTATGTATCCTGATTTTTACTCCTGCCATTTTTGCGGCCAGCATACCCAGTAAGCCCCCTTTCGGTGTATGCGAATGAACAATATCCGGTTTTTCTTTACGGAATAAATGATATAATTGCCACAATGATTTTAAATCCTGGAAGGGAGTGATCTTTCTCGTCATGTGTACAATACGATGTTCACATTTTTCATTCGCGAGCAAATCAGGCCATTCTTTTCCTTCACTGCTCACCATTATTACATCAAAACCATTTTCTTTCATATACCGCATCTGGTTGGAAAGTAAATATTTTAATGAAAGAGGAGCTGTGGTAATACGTATGAGCTTAGGCATAGGGTAAATAACATTTCTTATACCAGACTTCGAGGGCAAAAATAGTCCAGAGCATTTTGGCTCTTTTCTCATCACCGGTTTTTATTTTCCTGTTCCAGCAGTCATCAATAAAAGAAGGAGCTACAAACTGCCGGCAAAAAGCATCCTTTGGTAAAATATAGGAAGCAACCAGGTCTTTTAACTGGTTATCCATCCACTTTTTCCGTGGTATCT
>JBKJXQ010000229.1:0-3327 GCA_046716235.1 Chitinophagaceae bacterium | reverse complement strand
ATATTCAACAGGAAGAAAAGATACGTTGGTGTTCACTATTACAGAACCATCTGTTAAAGTTTCTTCCTATAAAAGTGTATATAAACTTTTTGTAAGAGGGCCCTGTTTTGATAGTGATATAATATTTTCTCAATTGTTAGGAAATTATACCCGCACATTTGAAAATGGAACATATGGTCCTTATACAACTACTATTACAGGATTAACTTCTGTAAGTCCCACTTCTGCTAGGGCCACGATTACAAATATTTATGACAGCGGAATTAGTGCTGTGGCTTTATTTGACTGGAGTACTGTTGGTGCTTTTCGGGTATCTATTGCACCACAAGCGACAACAGTAGGTTATAATATAAGATCAACTCCGGGTACGACCGGTACTTTTACTTTTTGTACTCCAGCATTTTCTATGACGCTGGAATTGTATAATGGTGCTGGAATATATGATAGATGGGTAATGACAATGGCCCGATGAGTTGGGTAAATATTTTAATTGATTAAATTTACTCATTGACAACTTAGTTTAACTACTCAATTTCTGATAATTATAATAAACAAGAGGGTTGTGGTTTTTCCGCAGGCCTCTTGTTTATTTTACAGCTTTTCAAATACCTTTATGTAAATAATTTGTATGACAGAACAACCTCCCAACCAGCTCAACATCGAGATATCAGAAGAAGTAGCAGAAGGAACTTATGCTAATCTTGCTATCATTACTCACTCTCATGCAGAGTTTGTAATTGACTTTGTAAATGTGATGCCGGGTACACCTAAAAGCAAGGTGAAATCGAGGATAATACTTACACCGCAACATGCCAAACGTTTTATGACGGCTCTTACAGAAAATATTCAGAAATATGAGGCATTAAATGGTACAATAAAAGATCTGGAAGAGACACAGTTACCTATGAATTTTGGTGGACCTACGGCGCAAGCTTAAAAATTAAGTAATTCATTTAAAGATTTACAAAAGTCCTTCGTCTGCAAAACTGTAATAGCCATCTTCACTGACTATTATATGATCTAACACGGCAATATCAAGAAAACGGGCAGCTTCTTTAATTTTAGCAGTCAGTTGTTCATCAGCCTTACTTGGTTTCAGGCTGCCTGAAGGATGATTGTGACAGAGTATGATATTTACGGCATCTTGTTCCAGTGCCTTTCGAAGAATGACCCTTGGGTCGGCAACAGTGCCGGTAATGCCACCGGTACTTACTATTTCAAAATGATTAACTTTATTAGCCCTGTTTAAAAACAATACTGCAAAAACTTCGTGACGATAGTCTTTTAATTTTACTTTCAGGTATTGTGCAATTTCACTGCTCGATCCAACTACCGTTTTACTCAATGATGATGCAGCCTGCCGCCTTCTTCCCAGTTCCAGTGCAGCAATAATGGTAATAGCTTTTGCTTCGCCAATCCCTTTTATTTTCATCAGCTCTTTTATGGATAGCTTACCCAACTCATTAAGATTATCATTGCCAAGTTTTAATACTTCTTTGGCAAGATCTACAGCCGTTTTTTCTTTGCTTCCATTATGAATTAAAATAGCCAGCAGTTCCGAATGGCTAAGATTTTCTGCACCATTCAGTAGTAATTTTTCCCTTGGCCGGTCGTCTTTTGCCCATTGTTTTATTGAGTACTTATTCTCTTGCATACAACAAGTATAGCTAATATTTTTATCTCATCAATACCACATTAGTAGTACTTGATAAAAAATCGGCAAAATCAAAATTCAACCCTATTGAAAAACAATTTAAATCCCTATCTATGAAAACCAAAAACTTTACTTCAGTTGGTTCTTTGCACCCTATTCTTTTCTTTGCTGTTGTGTATGTCGTAGCTTTATTTTTCTCCATATTTATCTGTTCATCCCTTTTTTACAGTTGTAATACAACTCAGGCCAAAATCAGCAGTCAACAGCAGCCAGCACCAGCAAACGATAAAACAATTAACACATCTGCAACTATGGTAGCTGTAAGGTAAAAAATAATTGAAAGCTGGAATATTTTTAGCTGTTCTATCGGGGTATTAGAGTGATAGTAATATCTTCGCCCCTCCAAAGTAACCTTTTGGACTTTTTCAGATATGAAATCAGCTAAAATCTTCTCTGGTACAGGTTCACAGCATCTGGCCGAGCAAATCTGCAAGAGATATGGTACTCAACTGGGAAAAGTAAATATCCAACGCTTCAGCGATGGAGAAATTTCCCCCATTTTTTTGGAGAGTGTTCGGGGAGACTATGTTTTCCTGATTCAAAGTACTTTTTCCCCTGCTGAAAATCTGATGGAACTGTTGCTGATGATTGATGCGGCCAGAAGAGCTTCTGCAGACAAAATAATAGCCGTAATACCATATTATGGATATTCAAGGCAAGACAGAAAAGACCGTCCCCGGGTGGCCATCGGAAGCAAGTTGGTAGCCAATATGTTAGGGGCAGCTGGAGCGGATAGAGTTAGTACTATGGATCTGCATGCTACGCAATTTCAGGGATATTTTGACATCCCTGTAGACCATCTTGACAGCCATGCTGTTTTTATCCCTTACATAGAGAATTTAAGGCTGGAAAACCTTACCTTCGCCGCCCCCGATGTAGGAGCTACCAACCGGATAAGGGAAATAGCCAGTTATTTTAATGCAGATATGGTAATCTGTGATAAGCACAGGAAAAGAGCAAATGAGATTGCCAGTATGGTGGTTATTGGAGATGTAACAGATAGAAATGTGGTGATTATTGATGATATATGTGATACCGGAGGTACGTTAGCAAAAAGTGCAGGCCTTTTAATGGAAAAAGGGGCAAGAAGTGTGAGGGCTTTGATAACTCATCCGGTATTGAGTGGTAAGGCATACGAAAATATTGAAAACAGTGTGCTGGAGGAATTGATAGTGTGTGATACGATTCCGGTGAGGCAAGAGACTTCGAAAATAAAAATTCTAAGTGTAGCCGAGCTTTTCGCAGTTGCTATCAGGAATGCTTATGAAAACAAGAGTATAACAAGTTTGTTTATTCATTCGCAACGGAGAGATAAATAACAGTTTGAAGTTGAATGGTTGCCGTTAAACCTAACCTCAGACCTTAATCATTTAAAATTTAAACATACATACAATGAAAACAATTACAATCGAAGGTCGACTGAGGACCGGATTTGGCAAATCAGCCACCCGTCAACTCCGCTCTCAGGAACTGGTGCCCGGTGTAATTTACGGGGGTGCAGAGGAGATTAATTTTCATGCTCCTGCTGCGGCATTCAGAACTCTTCTTAATACACCCAGCTTCCAGATAGCTGAAGTAAAATTAGACAGCAAAAAGTACAGGACTATATAAAA
>JBKJXQ010000228.1:0-2507 GCA_046716235.1 Chitinophagaceae bacterium | reverse complement strand
TTTCTTGGAGAATTCGAAGCTACTTTGGATGCAAAGGGAAGATTCCTCCTCCCGGCGGGTTTCAAAAAACAACTTCCGGACACGGAGGGTGATCGCTTTGTTATTAACAGGGGCTTTGAAAAATGTTTGGCTCTATATAGTATAAAAGACTGGGAGCCGCTCTTTGCAAAAATTAATGGCCTTAATGAATTTGATCCGAAGCAACGAGAGTTCAGAAGGGCTTTCTTAAATGGCGCCACTTACGTGGAGCCGGATTCGGCGGGCCGCATATTGGTGCCACCTAATTTAAAGGGGTATGCAGAATTGCAGAAAGATATTGTGATTACGGCCGCCGGCGACAAAATGGAAATCTGGGATAGTAATAAGTACAAACAGCTCTTTGACTCATTTTCTTCGGATGCATTCAGTGATTTGGGCCGGGATGTAATGGCTGGAAATACGAAAGAATAATTACTTCAAGTGCAGCAACAGTATCACATACCGGTTCTGCTTGATGAAGTAATTGAAAACCTGCAGATCCAACCAGAAGGTATTTATGTCGATTGCACTTTTGGTGGGGGCGGACATTCCAAAGCTATTCTTGAAAAACTTGGTGCTAAAGGTAAGCTGGTAGCTTTTGATCAGGATGATGCTGCAAAAAAGAACCTGCCAGATGATGAGAGAATAATTTTTATTCCGCAAAACTTTCGTCACCTGCAACGGTTTCTTCGACTGCACCACATTACTGCGGTTGATGGTATTATGGCCGACCTCGGTGTAAGCAGCCACCAGTTTGATGAAGGAGACAGAGGTTTTTCCATTCGGCACAATGCTGATATGGATATGCGGATGGATCAGCGGCAAACATTGACGGCCTTTCAAGTGGTAAATACCTGCACGGAGCAGCAATTGCACAAAATATTTGAGCAATATGGCGAAGTGACCAATTCAAAAACATTGGCCAAAACAATTGTCCAGGTTCGCAGCACCACATCACTTAAAACCATTGATGGTTTTAAAAATGCACTCCGGGAAATAGTAAAAGGAAATCCCAATAAGTACTTCGCCCAGGTTTTCCAGGCTTTAAGAATTGAAGTGAATGATGAATTAGGTGCATTGAAAGAAATGCTGCAGCAAATTCCATCCTTATTAAAACCCGGAGGCAGAGTAGCCATCATTACGTTTCATTCCCTTGAAGACAGATTGGTAAAAAATTTTTTCCGGCGTAGTTCATTTGATGAACCTGAAGAGAATCCGTTTATAAATACCGAAATGATAAGTGAGTTAAAAGCAGTAACAAAGAAACCAATAGTGCCGGCTGAAGGAGAGATGAAACAAAATCCCAGATCCCGAAGCGCAAAACTAAGAGTAGCAGAAAAAGTGATGATGGTGTGATGAGCGGTTTTTTGAATAAAAATTTAATCAGTATAGAAATAAAATAGCATATCGAATTTATTAAATGCTATATCCTTTGATTTAAGCCCTGGTGAAAGCCAGTGTTGAGAAACCAAAACGAGCTAATAACTCATTTTATGCAGGAACAACAAAATCCAAAAGAACGGGACTTGAAACTTGACTGGAAACGGTGGCTAAACTATCAATCCATTGTTAAGCAGGTACCGTTCTTTTTGTTCCTGGCTATGCTGGCTGTGTTGTATATATACAATGGTCACTATGCAGATAATACCATTCGCAGTCTAAACCGAATAAGTAAAGAAGTAAAAGAATTGCAATACGAATATATAGCAGTGAAAAGTGAAGTGATGTTTCGAAGCAAACCAAGTGAATTGATAAAAGCAGTAGAGCCATTAGGATTAAAAGAACTGGTAATGTCGCCGGTAGTATTAAAGGATAGTACAACGAATTAGATCGTAAGAAAAAATACAACTATTAATAAACACAACTAAGAACACAAGTGGAAGTAAAACGGGACATATTGTGGAGAGTATATGTAAGCTTTCTCGGTATTATCGTATTAAGCCTGATGGTTTTTGGAAGAGCATTATATATTCAGCGGGTACAGGGTAGCCATTGGCGTAGTATGAGTGACAGTTTGCATCAGCGTTTTATAGCTCTTGATGCTGACCGGGGAACTATCTACAGTGAAGATGGTGAAATGCTGAGTACTTCGATTCCCATTTTTGATGTTTACATTGATTTTAATGCAGACGGATTAAGAGAGAAGAAGGGAAAACGCTTTAAAGAAAATATTGATTCTTTCGCTTATGCCTTGTCAAATTATTTTGGTGATAAAACAACTGCACAATATAAAAAAGAATTACAGCAGGGATTTGCAAAAAATAACAGGTATTATCCTTTAAAAAAGAAATTAAGTTTTGAAGAATATAAAACTTTCAGGGATTTTCCATTGGTAAAATTAGGAAGAAACAGGAGCGGTGCCATTGTAGAAGTAAATACTAAAAGATTGTCTCCATTTGGATTGCTTGCCAACAGAACCATCGGTTTATCCCGGGAACACATGGCCAGCAATGGAAAAATTAAGAAACAAAACGTAGGGCTGGAGAGAA
>JBKJXQ010000227.1:0-9318 GCA_046716235.1 Chitinophagaceae bacterium | reverse complement strand
CCACCTGGTAGGGCCGCAATATCATTTTCAAATGATAGGAAGGCTCTATTTCTTTTATCTTATTAAACTCTTTTAGTTTTTCATATTTTTCTTCCAGCTTTACCACCAGCTCTTCTTCATTTCTGGTTTCATATAACTCATCCACTACGCTAAGATGATTACGGGATAATTTTAATGAATCTGTTTTACCTTCTCCCACCCGGAAGAGCAATGAATATTTTTTCAACCATTCTTCAGGCAAAATTCCCAGGGTACCGTCATTTAATTGTACAAACTGCTGCTTGTTGGCCAATGCCCTTTTTACTTCGGCCACTGTTACCTGCTGATCGCCAAAAAGAATATCCACTTTTGCATCAAACCAATCTGTGTTGCTGCTGATGAAAATTTTTGTTTGAGGTTTGGCTGTGTTAAAACGGAAATTTTTTAATGCTTCAAATCCAAATACCTGTGTCTTCATCTCCTTCATCGCATCTACAAATAAAAAGAACCAGTTGTTCTTTAACACATCGGCACCCTTCAGGGCAAGTGATCCGGAATCTTCATTATAGACAAAATTGGAGTGAAGGTTTTGAAGTTTTTGGATAAATGAATTTTCTGCTTGCCTATTACGATGAACTATCAATATTTTATCTGCCAGTGGCACTATTATCTCATCCCGGTCTTTTACTTTTGTTTCAAATCCCTTGTAAGAAAAAGTTGGTACAAATACAAGGTATTCCCCTTTCTCCTGCAAAAATAATTTCACATCGGGGTTATCTTCTTTTATTTCCTGTATCAACGACTTATCAAAATCTACTTTATGTTCTTTTGCTAATGGCAGGATGAACTGCGTTAATATTTTAGGCCATTCTTCTTCGGCGACACTCATGATACCTGTTGGCAAAAATTTTTCTACCAGGTGTATCACTTCATTATTTTTCCATAAGTGTGCCTGGTGATTGTATGAAAAGAAAAGCGGACTGCTGCTTTCGTTATCTCCCAGGTCGTATTCTATACCATCGGCATTTACCCGGCATTGAATAGTGTAATTACCATTTTTCTTTATAAAAAAATGCGGTTTTGCTTCCTGCGCCTGTAAGCGGAGTGGCTCCAGGTTATTCGTTTTAAAAGGTTTGTTTTCCGGTAATATAAATTGCAACGAATTTTCAGTTGCTTCAACAAATAGTTTTTTAAGCTTGGGCAGAAGGTATTCTCCCATCAACTCTTTGGTTTCATCGGGCAGGTCATCTTCTTCCTGGTGAATGATATTTTCCCAAATACCTGAAAACGGAGAATTACGGCTGATATACTTATTGATTTCTGTTTCCTGTAATTTGCGCAGCAAGACCAGCAACTCCTTATCTTCTTCGGAAAAATTATCAGTGTTTACATAACGGCTGATGTCCACCTTTTCTACTTTCCCCACAAATGCATTATTGCTATCAGTAGGATCACCCATTACCACATCAATGGTAAACTGCGGATAATTTTTTTTATTAAAGTTAAAAACAACACCGAGACGCTGAGAAGGTTTAATTTTCTCCTCCACTTTCTCCTCTGGTATTTCTACTTCCACTTGTTGGGGAATGAAATACTGTTTTGGTGCAACAGGAACTGTTACCACTCTTTTTATACTGCTGCTCAATACCCTTAAAAAGGGTTTGCCTTCTTTGTAAGCAAATTCAAATTTTCCTTTCAGATCATCGCTTAATGAATATCCATAGGCTTCGAGTAATTTATTTTTTTCTTTATCCAGGTTTCGGATAGTATCAAAATAGCCGGATCCGTGAGTATTTAATAACTGTACCAGCACAATCACTTTGGGCAGGCATAGAGGATGATCAAAATCTTCATAATCGCAACTGGTATCCAGATTTCTTTCCTCGTTTTTCCGGATAATTACTTTGTATGATTTTCCATCCAGTTTTACAGAGGCCTTCACCATTTCATTTTCTGCATATTCAATAGTGGCTTTATGAGCCTGTAGAAAATCCTGTGCGGCTGAATACACTTCCTGTGAGCACAGCAGGCGAAGGGTTTTTAATTCTATAGTTTTCATCTTTGCTACGGTATGCTTTTGATCGTAGCGTACACTTTCTGACTGCAGGTGGCCCCGGTCAATCATTTCCTGCAACTGGAACATCGCTGCCGCCTCATGCCGGCAAATATCACCGAGATTATACGGGCAGCCGCAACGCAGCGAAATAGAATTAGTGTCTTTAAATTTTTGAATATATACTTTATAGAAAGTAGAATACGTATCATCTTTTACCCGAAACACCGCTGAGCCAAAAAGATCATCATACTCTACCAGTTCTACATAACCGATAGCATGTATTTTTTTTCCTCTGCGGATTACTTCATCCGTTCCATGGGTATAAACGTACTTAACAAGGTGTGGTAAAGCCAAACGATATAGAATTTAAATTTATAAATGCCTGTTGCCGGAAGCTAATAAAGCAATGGTTCAAAAATGGTTAATCGGCAAAAATAAAAGAATGTGCAGCTGATTTCCTTATAAAAGAAGAGAAATAATAAATAAATTTTATTGGGAATAAGTACAGAGAAATTGAAGTATCTTAGATGGTTTTTTTAAAATTATTTAGCAATCAGCTTACCATCACTATACACGGGCAGTACATTGGCCACATCATTTGTAAGACAGAATTTAATATCTTCTATTAAACCAAATCTTTCTACCAGGCGATGATAATGGGTTAGGGAAGGTGCAAAGTCCATCAAATTATTTTTATGTTTTTCAAACATGGCGGAAGCCATTAATGAACTGTCACAATGAATTGAAAATTCCCTTTCAATACGATTAATAACAGCACCGGCAAATAAAGTGTCTTCCAGGTTAAAACGATCTTTCCACCCGGCGCAACCGAGCACCACATTCTTTTTTTCTGCTAATAAAAAATTGCAGACAGCAGATAGATTGGGAAATGAACCTGAGATGATTGTATCTGCATTTTTATCCAATGCCATTTGCAGTAACCTTGTTCCATTGGTGGTAGTAAGTACCAATATTTTATTTTCAATAAAACTGCGGTGATATTCCATTGGTGAATTACCATGTTCCAGGCCTTCGGCAATCATTCCGTCCCGTTCACCTGCTGCAATTCCGCCAATACTTTTACTGATTTCAATGGCTTTTGCAACCGAATCAACCGGGATAATACATTTGGCTCCATTGTGCAAAGCGGATGCAATGGTAGAGGTGGCACGGAATACATCAATAATAACAACAATGCTGTTGCTTAAATCATATAAATGTAATAAGGCAGGGGAAAGTGAAGTATGAAGGGAGGGTTTGTTACTCATAGCTGAGGGCAAAAATAATGGATCAAAAACTAATGACTAACCGATTTTATTTTATCAGCAACCTCTTCCACCTGTCACTTTCTGCAACAGCTTTAATAGTTTTATTCCGCTGCTCCAGTAACCGTTTCAGGTAAGTAGTAAGATATAGATTATTGAACCATTGTCCCAATACTCCATATGGAGTTTCAAAATGAAACAGATCAATTAAAATAGTGCCGTTGTCGCAGGGTTTAAAATAGTGTTCATGTTTCATCATTTTAAAATCACCCTGCAATTGTTCATCAGTAAACATCTCCGGCTTTTTCATTTCGGTAATTTTTGTACGGAGAAAGCGACTTTTTAAAAGGTGCTTTGCCCGCCACGTTACTGTTTCGTCTTTTTCAATCAATCCAAACCTTGTTCCCGCTACTGCCTCTTCCTTAAATGAAGACATGGATTCTTTGTGTACACCAATATGACGACTGAGATCAAACACCACCTGGGGCGGAGCGGCAATAAATGTGGTAAGATGAATCGTTGGCATAGAAAGATGTAAGCTATAATTTATGAAACAGGCAATATCCCTTTATGGAAGATAAAATAATTTCAAATAATTAATTCATTGCAAAAATCTAACCACAGCATTTCTTTATGAAAAAGGAATCTTCGAAACTTTCGCCTGCAGCAGTTTGTCCCGCACTTTAATGTAAATATCCGAACCGATAGATGCAAATGGAGTTCGTACATATCCCATTCCAATAGCTTTGCCCAGGCTGGGTGATTGTGTACCTGAAGTTACCGCACCAATAGTGTTACCGGCAAAATCTTTTATGTCATATCCATGCCTTGGAATGCCTTTCTCTATCATTTCAAAACCCACCAGCTTTCTATCTATTCCTTCAGCTTTCTGTTCAGCAAAAATTTCTTTCGAGGTAAAGTCTTTGGTAAATTTTGTTATCCACCCCAACCCGGCTTCCATTGGTGAAGTGGTATCGTCAATATCATTTCCATATAAACAAAATCCCATTTCCAAACGCAAGGTATCCCTGGCACCCAGGCCAATCGGTTTTAAACCCAGCGGATTACCAACAGCAAAAATGGCATCCCATATTTTATCGGCATCGCCATCTTTATCTTCAAAATAAATTTCTACCCCGCCGGCACCAGTATAGCCTGTTGCACTTACCAGTACATTATCTACACCGGCAAATTTTCCTTTGGTAAAAGTGTAATATTTCAGGTTCATTACGTCCATCTCCGTTAGCGGTTGCAAAATTTTTGTTGCATTTGGGCCCTGTATCGCCAGCAAACAGGTTTTATCTGAAACATTATGCATCTCTACTTTATCAGTATTGTGTTTTTGAATCCAGTTCCAGTCTTTTTCAATATTAGAAGCATTAACCACCAACATATAGACTTTATTTTCTTCCACGCAATACACTAATAAATCATCTACAATACCACCCTTTTCATTTGGCAGGCAACTGTATTGTGCCTGACCGGCTTTTAGTTTTGCCGCATCATTACTGGTTACCCGTTGAATAAGGTCCAAAGCTCCTTCTCCTTTTAAAATAAATTAACCAATGTGGCTTACATCAAATACACCAGCGTTTTTTCTTACGGTGGCGTGTTCATCATTAATTCCGGTGTAACTAATGGGCATATTATATCCTGCAAACTCAGCCATTTTAGCGCCGAGGGCAATGTGTTTTTCAATAAAAGCGGTACTCTTCATATAATGAAATTGTGAGCAAATGTAGACAAAATCATTTTTTAATCTTAGCCAACTCTTTGTCAAAATATTTTAGGAGTTTTTCGGCCTGTGCTTTGTATATAAATTTCCTGGCAGGGAAAACATCCTACTTTTTATAAAAGCAATATTTCCCATCTACCTATATTAAAATATTAAATATGAAACGTAGTGTTTTATTGATTGCCTGTCTATGTGTGTTTATTGCCGGCAATACTCAAAAGATAACAGGTTGTGGTTTTAAGGTTCCTCCCCGTTCAGTTTTAAAATCTGATTTCGCATCAGTTTATGAAGCAAAAAAAATATTGGAAACAATGCTTGAAACCATTCAATGGCAAGAAAATTTCAGCATAAGAGAACAGAATGGCATCCGTAATGCATATGCTACAATTATCAACGGTGTTCGCTGGGTTATATATGATAATAACTTCCTGGAAGATATTGATTCTTATACTTCCACAAAGTGGGCCTCAGTAAGTGTGCTGGCACATGAAATGGGGCATCATTATTATAATCATGTAGTGACCAGTTCGGGCAGTACTCCACCTAGAGAAATTGAAGCTGATGCTTTTTCAGGTTTTGTTATGCAAAAGCTGGGTGCCACACTTAATGAATCGATTGCAGCTATGAATGCCATTGCCACAAGCTATGCCAGCAGCACACATCCTGCAAAGAAGGACAGATTAGTGGCCATTACAAGAGGTTGGAATGTGGCTCAAACCAATACAACGGCACCAACGACAATGCCAACCAATCCTTACCCCACCAATCCTACAAACCCTGCTCCCACTAATCCAACTACTACACCCTCCGAAGATGCAACCTGGATAAGCCTTAGTTTTCAAAGTATAAAGAATGAAAAAGTGATGTTAAGTGATGATGGAAAAAAATATGAAGAGGCAGAAATAAAAGCAGGGCAATCTTTTGTATTCAAATTTGAAATTTATAATTATGGTTGGCTGCGATTACCTTATTATAATGGATACAGAGTTTATAAACTCCTGCATGGCAAAGATTATAGCATACTCTGGAACAGAAGAACTAAAAATTTTACATTGGTAGAAGTACCGGAATAATCCCTTTTTTCATAAAACAAGTATTAGGTTCAAACCTCTTTCCTTCAATGAATAAAAAAGAGGCTGTCCTTGATGGTGACAGCCTCTTAAGTATTACCGCCTGAAACGGTTTATACTTCAACCAAGTTTATTCGTCCATTAGAAAAATGACTATTATCAAAACCATTGTACCAATGAAAATCCTGGTTGCCCGGCAACCGATTCTTCATTTTCGTTACCTTCATTTTTAAATACGGTTGGTTTAGATTGTGTTGATTTTATTTTGTCTTCTATTTCCTTTATTTTTCTTTCGCTTTCTTCTTTTTTACGTTTTTCCAGCTCTAATTGTTTCTGATTGTCATTAGCCTGTCTTTGTTTTATTATACTGTCATTATTCTCGTACCGGTAATCATTATCTGTATTGGGTTGAGAAAAAGTAGTTCCGTCCGGAGCTTTAAGCTCCCCGTCTATTCCCATTACATAATCAATTCCCGAACGGTAACGAAACTGATTGTCGTCATTGAATTCAATATTCCTGATTCTGTTACGACGGCGACTTCTTTCCACTTTAATATTTATAGAGTTTAATTTACTATCCACCGATTCATCAAAACGTAATTTCTTGCCTACCGGAACCCATATTTCTACTTCCACATTTTGTCCACGGAATTTGCTCTCTTGATCTATTGCATATCCATTGGCCAAATCCAAAACACTATCAGTTGAAGTAACTGTATACCGTATCCTTTCCGCACGGTTCATCGCCTCTGATTCTGAGTTTCCAAAACTGTATTTCTTTAATACAACATGATACATGCTATCTGTACTTGGTTTGACATTAAATTTGATAGCTGCTATTTTTAAAGAATCGGTAGAAAGATCCCAGCCATTAACATCATCATTCATCCAACCAAAACTTCCGCTATATTCCAGCTCGGGTTGGGAAACAGCTACAATCAATTTGTTGTTTAGTGGTTGTTTCAACTCTACAATTGTATCAGCAGATTTATAAGAACGAAAATCTTTTACAATACTTGCGACAAACATGGTCATCGATATCCAGCCTATTGTCCACAGGGCGCCAAATGTCCAGCCTAGATAATTACTTTTTGATTTAGTGCGGGCAATACGACGGATGGCCCAGGTAATAAAACCGATTAAAGGAACTACTAAAAAGAAAATCAATGTGCCCCATGCAAATAATTGTTGCCCTTTGCTTGTCCATAAAAAATTATTAATAGGCCACCAGGCTACTCCGCCAAATAGTAAGGCGATTAATGCTACAAATATTGAAAAGGCAATGGTTCCCGCAATGAAAAGAAAGAAAACTTTAAACAATACTCCAATTACATGACCGATGCCACCACTTCTTCTGCGAACTGTTTCATTTACTTCTGAAGCAAATGCTTTTCCCCTGGTAGCAGAAAATTCCTTAGCCTTGTTACTAAAATTCTGTGCAGATTCCTTTACCTCTTCTGACCAACCTTGCATTCTTTCCTTCACACTATCCATTCCTTCTCTTACATTCTGGCGAATTCGGTTGACATCAACTTTCTCTCCCCGCATTTCCATTTTTTCATAATCACTGTTAGCCTCCGGTAACACTATCCAAAGAATAATATAAGCAAGAATAAAAGTTCCTGTTAATGATCCAAACCCAATATTCAGTGCCCAATCGGAACTGTAATCCCAGCTAAAGCCATTTAATACACCTGCCAGCATCCTTAATATCAGTGGCGCTGCAAATATTAAACGGATAGTTGAAGCCTTTTTATCAAAATAGGCAGCAAGCCCACCAGCTACTCCTCCTAAAATCCTGTCATCAGGATTACGATAGAGCCGCTTACCAGTGTATCCTTCCATATCTTTTGGAGGCAATACCATCCATAATATGATGTAGGCAAGAAACCCTATTCCAAAACCTCCAAACGTAATAATGGCAAAAAGAATTCTTACAATAGCCGGGTCTACGTTCATATAAGCGGCGACACCACTACATACGCCACCAATAAATTTATCATTGGTATCACGGTATAAACGTCCTTTGCTTTTCTTTGCTCCGTAAGTAAAGTTGGGTTGGCTCGTTTCTTTAGGTGATGAAGCACTCTCTTTTTCTTCTGCTTCAAAATCTTCTACTCTTCCCATGGAAGTGATGATTTCATTTATATCTGCCTCGGTAACAGCATCAGTACCTTTACGAACTTTTTCACTCATAAGTTCTGCAATGCGGCTTTCTATGTCATTAATAATTTCATCACGGCCTTCTTCTTTGGCAAAATAGCGACGCAGGCTTTCAATATAATTTTGCAACTTTTCATAAGCAGCATCTTCAATCGGTATTACCCGTCCGCTTAAGTTGATGTTGATAATTTTTTTCATGGTCATAAATATTTGGTTGAAGTAGATTGGTTAGTTATTTAATGGTTCATCATTTTTTTTATTGGCAAGGGCATTTACACCATTTGATAGTTCGTTCCAGGTTTGTTCCAGTTCTTTATAAAAACTTTTGCCTTTTTCTGTCAGCAAAAAATATTTTCGGGGCGGGCCGGAGTTGCTTTCTACCCAGCGGTAAGTAAGCATTTCTGCATTTTTTAATCGGGTAAGAAGAGGGTACAAGGTGCCTTCAAATATTTGCAGGTTGGCAGCTCTCATCTCTTCAACAATATCACTGGGATAAGCTTCACCCCGGCGTATAATAGAGAGTATGCAAAACTCCAATATCCCTTTCCGCATCTGGCTCTGTGTATTTTCAATATTCATAGATTACTTTTTTCCTATTGCTTAATGCTTATTTATATTACAGTAATATTAATGACCGTAGCTAACTACTCTTGTTAATTTCCAGTCGCCATTTTTTTTCTGCCACACTTGTACAAATTTGAATATGCCGCAGTCTTGTTTTCCATTTTCTTCATGGCAAAACTGATGTTCTCCTGTTTGTATCGCTCCGTAATCTTTGATAGGATAAACTTCAAGGCTTCCTGGCACAAGTTCTCTTCGCAATCCCAGGTTTCTTCCAAAAAGAGTGTTTAGTGCCTCTATATTTTGTGTATAGTTTGACAGACCCCCTAAATCATGATAAAATTCAAGGTCAGTGTCAAAGAGTGTTTTTAGCGTAGCAATATCCTGTGTGTTGTAAGCATTGAATAAAACACTATCCATGTGAGCAATCTCTTTGTACAAAGCCATGCTTGCCACGGTATCCTTTTTAGATTGAGCATTAACAACTCC
>JBKJXQ010000226.1:0-10690 GCA_046716235.1 Chitinophagaceae bacterium | reverse complement strand
AAAATTTAGCTTTTCAACTTTATATAGTTACACCAGTGAGTCTTTTGCTGATGCATTGAATACGGTTGAGCCGCTTAAAACAACCGGTGCTGTTGGTTTGGTGCCTGCTTATGGAATACTTGATCTTAATGCTTCTTTCCGTTTTACCAAAAACCTGGAAGCAAGGTTTAATATTAACAACCTGACCGATAAACAATATTTTACCAAGCGGCCCACATTTTATCCCGGCCCCGGTGTGTGGCCATCTGATGGACGTAATATTAGTATTACACTTGTAGTACGTTTATAAAATTTAATAAGCCAATTGATGAATACTAAACCTGCATTATGAAGAAACTTTTTTGGATTGGCATTATTGGTTTACTCGTATTTGAAATATTGAATGTTTATTTCATTATGCCGATGCCCGGCAGCCAGCGGATGAACAGTATTGCTGCTGCTTATTTCCTATATAAATGGCGCTGGATATTCCGGGGATTTTTTTCCGTGATAATATTAATTGGTCTTTTAAAATCATCTGTAAAAAGAAAATGGTTATTAATAATTCCCATTGTTATTGTAGCTGCCGTTATTTATATGGCTAATTTTAAAATGGCTGCCGATGCCATGTTTAAACAGCCTAAACAATTATTACTTGTAACAGCAGGTGATAATAAAGTAGATACAAACAGGCTGGTGATCGGTGTTACCATCAATGGTGAATCTAAAGCATACCCGATACGTTTTTTAGGTTACCATCATCATGTACAGGATACTGTAGGTGGCAAATCAATATTAGTCACTTATTGTACCGTGTGCAGAACAGGCCGGGTGTTTGAACCGATTGTTAATGGTAAAAAAGAAACGTTCAGACTCGTTGGCATGGATCATTTTAATGCGATGCTGGAAGATGCCAGAACAAAAAGCTGGTGGAGACAAGCAACTGGTGAAGCCATAAGTGGTAAATTAAAGGGACAACAACTTCCGGAAGTGTTAAGCACCCAAACCTCGCTGGCCAAGTGGTTACAATTAAATCCTGCCTCACTTATTATGCAAGCCGACCCGGCTTTTATAAAATTGTATGACAGTACAATGAAATATGAAAGTGGTATGAGTAGAAATAAACTTACCGGAACAGATAGCCTTTCATGGAAAGATAAATCATGGATAATTGGAATAAAGATTGGTGCAGCAAGAAAAGCTTATGACTGGAACCAATTAAAAAAAGAACGTATCATTCATGATCAATTAGATAATATTCCCATAGTTCTGGTGATGGCAAATGATAATAAAAGTTTTTTTGCATTCGAAACAACAAGCAATCAGCAATTAGTATTGAAAAATGATACTCTTCTTCTGGGTAACAAACATTTTTCCATTAACGGTAAAGGAATGGATACTGCTTATTCATTTAAACCCTTACCAGCCTACCAGGAGTTCTGGCACAGCTGGCAAACCTTTAATCCCGGTACAAAGAAGTATTAAGCTTTCCGTTGAGAAAATATTATCTTTAGCTGCATATCTTCTTGTAAGATAGTTTGATTGATTGCTTAAACAGACCCTATCATGCAGCAAAGTACATTGAAAAGACTTTCTGAAGTTCTTGGTATCAGTATTTCAACTGTATCGAGGGCATTGAAAGATCATCCTGATATTTCTGAAAAAACAAAAGCCAAAGTAAAAGAACTGGCAACTGCACTTGAGTATGAACCTAATAATTATGCTGTTCAGTTAAGAACCAAACAAAGCAATGTGCTTGGCATTATGGTTCCTACTATTGATAATTTTTTCTATGACAACTTTATTGCAGCGGTGGAAGAAGATGCCCGGTTTCATGGCTACTCTGTATTAATTATGCAATCAAGAGATAAGGCACAAATTGAAACATCTAATCTTCATTTGTTCCGTAAAAATATGGTGATGGGTGTCTTTGCTGCCATTACTATTGAAACAGAAGATATGGCTCCTTTTCGCAAACTGGATGAAATGAAAATCCCGGTAGTATTTTTTGACAGGGTACCAGAAGTAACAGGCTATCATAAAGTTTGCCTTGCTGATGAAACTGCTGCAAGAATGGCCGCCGAAGCCATCATTGAAAAAAAGAAAAAAAGGGTATTGGCTCTTTTCGGCCACCCACGCCTGAGCATATCCAGAATCAGGTGTGCATCATTTAAAGACACATTTGAAAAAAAATCACCAAAAACAAAACTATCAATAGCCCATCCGGAAACTATTAGTGAATCAAAAAGTGTAGCGTTGAATGCACTTAAAGAAAAGCATCCGCCTGATGCAATTTTCTGTATGGGCGACCAGATTTTAATTGGTGTTATGTATGCCATTCATAAATTAAAACTGAGAGTGCCGGAAGATATTTCTGTTATTACTATCAGTAATGGATTATTTCCTACTATGTATGATCCTAAAATTACGTATGTAGAAACCAGTGGTTATAAATTGGGCAAACTGGCTTTTGCACAAATGCTTTCTTGTCTGAAAAATGAACTACCTCCGGAAGAAGTTATTCTTGAATCTGTATTGGTAGAAGGAGGTTCGTTGTAAGATTATCAGCCCGGCTTTATTATTATTATCATCTTTCGTTGCGACCGCAGGTTTGTTAGTTTCTTTTCTTCCAGTGGAAGAGAAGAAATTGATCACTCTTCAGGGTTCTGTTCGCTATTGAGCAATGCTACACATAAATGACTACTTCACTGATAGTATATCATTTTTACACCGCAAACGTTATAGTTTTATTTACTCTATTGCCTTTCATTATCAGTAGCTTATTTTAGAACTAAACGTTGCTGCATGTCTACTACTAAAATAAAGTTTTCCCTTTATCTTAATTATTTTGTCTTTGCCATACTGCTGAACAGTGTGGGTATTCTTATTCAAAAGTCAATAAATACGTATGGTGTCGATGAAATAAAGGCAAGTTCACTGGAGGCCTTCAAAGATTTATCGATTGCTATTGTTTCTTTTCTAGTGGGTTCTTTTTTACCACGTCTCGGTTATAAAAAAGGTATGCTGATAGCACTGGCACTTGTATTTGCCGGGTGCCTGGGTATGTACTGGGGAAATTCATTTACTTCAGTACGAATATTATTTGCCTGCGTAGGTATTTCATTTGCTGTAATTAAAGTCTCCGTTTACTCTTTAATAGGAATAATTACTACTAATGATAAAGAACATAAAAGTGTATTAAGTTCGATTGAAAGTTTTTTTATGATTGGTATTGCGGCAGGTTTTATTGCATTCCCTTTTTTTTACAGCGATACAGATCCTGATGCATGGCTACGTATTTATCTTTTATTAGCAGCGTTGGTGGCTATCTCTTTTTTTATATTGCTTTTTTCCGACTTTAAGATAAAATACGAAGTACCGGGCACCAGTATCAAAAACGATTTTCTACAAATGATTAGGTTGCTAAAGCGGCCATTAGTACTGGTATTCGCCATTGCCGCATTTATGTATGTAATGACGGAGCAGGGAATAATGAGCTGGTTGCCGGTTTTTAACGAAAAAGTTATACATCTGCCTGTTAAGACAAGTATTTATATGGCTGTCATCCTGATGCTCTCCATTGCATTAGGTCGTTATATCTCCTCTATTCTGGTAAAAAAAATATCATGGATATATATATTAGCGACTTGTCTTATCGGAGCCGCATTGATGGTATTATTTGTTTTACCTCAAACCCAAAACCTGACTCCTAAAGAAATTAAATCATTGGGTGATGTTCCGGTTATCGCTTATGTATTCCCATTAATCGGATTTTTTCTCGCACCTATTTATCCATTGATAAATTCATTTGTATTAAGTTCAACAGAAAAAATATTTCATAGCCCCATGGCGGGTCTGCTTACTTTCTTCTCAGCTATTGGCGGCACACTTGGTTCCAGGTTGGTAGGTTATTTGTTTAAAAATATCGGTGGACAAAAAGCATTCTATTTTTCGTTAATTCCGATGGCAATTTTGCTCATTTGTTTATTTTTCTTTTCTAAGTTTCAAAAAAAAGCAGCGTAGTTCAATACGATTACCTATAGCACCATTAAATTCTACCAGAATGACAGCTACTGAAATCTTTAATTTCAACCCATTATTTGAAGATGTGCAGATGAACCATGTTCTACAAGATGGAAAAACATTTGTTGATTGTTTACCAAAATACCCGGTAGAAGAAATAAATAATAAATACCTGGAACAAAAAAGTGTATCCGGATTTGACCTGAAAAAATTTATACTTTCCAATTTTGATTTACCTGTTGCCAATACAAGCGGCTATAGCAGTGATACCAGCAAACCTGTAACAGATAATATAGAATCGTTATGGACGGTACTTACCAGATATCCGGACAAAACAAACGGTTCACTTATTCCCCTTCCTCATTCTTATATTGTTCCCGGTGGCCGCTTTGGAGAAATTTATTACTGGGATAGTTATTTTACCATGCTGGGCTTAAAAGCATCTGGTAAATATGAGATGCTGGAAAATATGGTTAATAATTTTTCTTACCTTATCGATAAAATCGGTTACATCCCTAATGGTAACCGCACTTATTATATTGGTCGTTCGCAACCCCCTTTTTATTCTTTAATGGTAAAACTGCTGGCAAGCATAAAAGGAAAAAATATTTTACCAACGTATTTATCACAGCTGGAAAAAGAATACCAGTTCTGGATGAAAGGAACAGAAAACTTAACAGAAGAAAAAAGAGCTTCGCATCGTACAGTAAGAATGCCTGATGGGGCAATACTTAATCGTTATTGGGATGAGAATGATACCGCCAGGCCAGAATCATATAGAGAAGATGTTGAGCTATCGCATCAATCACAACAAGATCCAAAAGAATTATTCCGGCATTTAAGAGCAGGTGCAGAGTCCGGGTGGGACTTCAGCAGCCGTTGGTTCAAAGATGAAAAATCATTCAGTAGTATTCAGACTACTGAAATTATTCCGGTTGATTTAAATTGTTTACTACTGCATCTTGAACAAACTATTGCAGAAGCTTATCAATTAGCCGGAAATAATGCAGCGACAGAAAAATATATTTCTTTAGCAGCAAAAAGAAAGGCCGCTATTGAGCAATTTTGCTGGAATGAAAAATCAGGTTTCTATTTTGATTATGATTTTTTAACAGGCAAACAAAAACAAGCTTTATCGTTAGCAGCATCCTTCCCTTTATTTTTTAGCATTGCTACGGATGAACAGGCTAAAAAAGTAGCCGCCATTATTAAAGAAAAATTTATTAAACCCGGCGGGGCTGTTACTACATTGGCAACTACCGGTCAGCAATGGGATGCGCCTAATGGCTGGGCACCATTGCAATGGATAACTGTAATTGGTTTAGAAAATTATAATCATACTGAGCTGGCAAAAGACATTGCGCATAAATGGATACAACTGAACAAAGACGTATTTCACCGCACAGGCAAGCTCATGGAAAAATATAATGTGGTTGATACAAACTTAGAAGCTGGAGGCGGCGAATACCCCGGACAAGATGGCTTTGGCTGGACAAATGGTGTACTGCTGGCATTAATACACAAATACGGTACGCAGCAATAATCAACAGCTTGCTATTTTGCTTCAAATAATAAAAATTGGTAAGGTTCCACTATCAGGTATTCATTATCATTTCCAACTGCATATTCCTTTTCCTGCCAGTGTTCGAATAAAATGGATGGAGCAGCTCCATGTTCTTTAAACACATACCAGGTAAGATATGCCGATTTAGCACTGAAATTAAACAAGCAATAGAGTTTCTGATTTTCAAAAGTTCTTAAATATCCTGCTATATGAATGTTATGGGGTATCAGCCAGGTCAGGTTTTTATAATCGCCAACAGCCTTCAGCTTATTTCTTATCTTAATAAGTTTTTGGGTTGAAGAAAAAACCCGTTGTTCAACAGTTCCTTCTATTGCAATATTTTTATTTTTTTCCCAATCTATTACAGGACGGTGCATCCACCTGTTATCGTAGCTTTTACCTGCATCGCTTAAATAAGAATAGTCATTGGTATATCCCACTTCATCTCCATAAAATAACATGGGAATACCACCAATAAAAAAACTATGTGCCTGCATCAATAATATTTTTTGAATAGCAATACTAATCGCAGGCTTATCTTTTTCATTGCTTGCTTTTTCCAAACCACATAAGGAAGCCAGTGAACCGCTTATGCGGGCATCATTGGTTTTTGGGTTTACAGAAAACAAAGCCCCGCTGGCTGTTGTACCGGGATGATTATCTGAATAATAATTCTTTAAAAAAGTCCGGTGTTCAAAAGAATTAAACCCTGCATGCTGAATCATATAATCATCATACCCAAGCCCTATATCATCATGACAACGGGTGTAGGTAATCCAGGATGTGCCATAGGGCTTTTGTAAAAGTTCATGTTGCGCTGCCAGCATTACCCTGGTGTCGCCGGTAGCCAATGCATCCCATTGCAGTGCCATCTGGGTGGCGTTATAAGCAAAGTCGCATTCTTTAGCTTTGTATAAACCAGTGCCAAAATATTTCATAATTTCCTTGGGTGCTACAATAGCCTCACCCAATAAAGCAACGCCCGGCGCCGCCACCTGCACACATTGTTTTACCAGGCGAAGCAGCGAATGTGCCTGTGGTAAATTCTGACAGGTAGTTCCCAATTGTTTCCAGATAAATGCAGGCGCATCAATCCGCAATATATCAACCCCAAGATTGGTATAGAAAAAAATAGTATCCAGCATCTCCAGAAAAACTACAGGATTACGATAATTTAAATCCCACTGATAGTTATGAAAAACCGTCATCACCCATTTTTGGATTTCAGGTACATAAGTAAAATTTCCGGGGGAAGATTGGGGAAATATTTCCGGCATTGCTTTATCATATTGATCCGGTAATACACGGTCATCAAACATGTAGAAATAATCCTGGTATTTTTTTTCGCCCTGCTTAGCTTTTTTTGCCCATTGGTGTTTGTGTGATGTGTGATTAAGAACAATATCCAGCATCAGGTACATATCTTCCTGCTGCATTTTTTGTTGCAGCTGCTTAAGTTCTTCTAATGAACCAAAATGAGGTGCTATCTTCCTGAAATCGGAAACTGCATAACCGCCATCACTTTCTCCTTCCGGGCTTTCAAATAACGGCATCAGGTGTAAAAAATTAACACCTAATTTTTTAAAATAATCCAGTTTAGTTTCAAGGTTTTTTATACTGCCGCAAAAACGATCTACATATAAGCTCATTCCTGTAATCTCATTACTCAGAAACCAGGTGCCTTTTTCTTGTTTTTGCTCATCCCTTTGTTTTAATATAACAGAACGGTTGATATATGATTTTGCAATCAGCCTGATTAATTCATCAAAGAAGGATTCGCTTTTTTCATTGCCGCCATATATTTCATGAAACAATGCATCAATAGCAGTAGCATTGGCAATAAAACGGGTAAAAAATAAATTATCTGCTACTGCGACATCTATCTGTTCCTGCTGTAGTACAGTATTTATTTGCTGATGTAATCGGCGGTTGTACAAATTGTTGGCTATATTATTTAAAAATATCGTTGCTGAGGTGTTTGAAAGCTTCCATCGCTCCAAGGTATTCGCAGGTACGGGCACCAGCTTTATTGCCATTAAAAATTATCTTTTTCCATTCAAGGTCGGAGAGGGTATGTATTTCTTCGAAGCTTTTTGAACTTAACTGAAATAACACAGCACCCACAAATGCATCACCTGCACCGGTAGTATCAATGGGTTTTACCGGAATACTTTCAACCATCATTGTTTTACCGTTCATCCCCAGCATCGTTCCTTCTTTGCCTAATGTAATGGCAAATATAGCAGTCGTTTTTTCCAATAATAAAGCAGCGGCATCATCTAATGTAGCAGAACCAGTAATCAGCATAGCCTCTTCATCACTTAGTTTAAAAAAATGGCAGCATTTTAAAAAATTCCATGATTGATCGATAAAAGTTTGTACATCGTTCTTAAATAAGAGATGCCGATAGTTAGGGTCAAAACTGATAACGATATTTTTCTGCAATGCCTTTTGTAATAAACCCTGATAGGCTGCCTGCAGAGGGCCGGGTAAAAACCCGGTAGCCGAACCAAAATGAATGATAGAAAATTCATCGAGATCTATATTTTCTACTTCCTGCCTGGTCAGTTGTCCGTCTGCACCACGGTTGAAATAAAAATCCCGTTCGCCATTTTCCATCAGCGATACAAAAGCAAATGTTGTAAAATAATTTTCATCCTGCAATACCCATCTTGTTGCTACCCCAAATGATTGCATTACTTCAATCAGGTGTTTGCCAAATGGATCAATACCTACTTTTGCAGCCAATTCTACTGAACCACCCAATGCAGCAATAGCTGCTGCTACATTGGTAGGAGCACCACCGGGTTTCTTTAAAAAATTTTGGCCGTCAGATAATGATTTGCCTTTGTCGGTACAAATCATATCGATCAATGCTTCGCCTATGCAGAGAATTTTGTTCATACTTATTGTCTATTCAAATTATTTAATGTCCGCCGCTCAAAGGCATATCAATGCTTCCAACAGGTTTGCCTCCTTTTATTAACAACGTTAATAATGCTGCAATGACTAAAAAGACACCGGCGAAAGTCAGTGCATTACCCGGATCATGACCTAAAAATTTTTTATATATAAAACCAAATGTGAGTGTTTGTATAAGCATTGGCAATACAATCATCATATTGATTATGCCCATATAAACCCCATATCTTTCTTTCGGAATTTTATCAACTACTAATAAATAGGGGATACCCATCATACTGGCCCATCCAATACCCACCCCAATCATAGGGAAAAACATCAGGTTCTTATCACCTATTTGTGGTAAGATCATCAAACCGATACCGGCAAGAATAACGCAAACCGCATGTACCCATTTTGCTCCTACCTTTTTTGCATACCACGCAAGACCAAAGGCAGATAAAAAGGTAACAATATTATAAGTGGCATTTAATAAACTGGCCCATCCAGCGGCTTCGCCATAAAGTGTTGGATTTTCCTGCGACGTGGTATGCCATACTGATTTTGCCACACTGTGTGATACAAATTGCCAATAACAAAACATACCATACCATTGAAATAAATAGACAGCTCCTAATTGCCACATTACTTTTGGCATACTGATTATAGCTGAACCTATTTCTTTAAATGGTTCTAAAAAACCATGTTTAGCTGCTTTTAATTTTTGTAACTCTTCATCCGTAGGTGGAATTTCAGGAGTTTTTATAACCGACCATAAAACAGTGGTGATAGAACAAGCGGCACCAATAAAAAAAGCGATATAAACCCAATAAGGAATACCTGAAGCAGATTTTCCGGGAATGAGGTTTTTCTTTTCAAAAAAATATAAACAAATATTAGCCAGTGTAATTCCCAATCCGGTAAAAAAACTTTGCATCATAAAACCGGTGGCAAACTGAGCTCTTGGTAATTTATCTGCTACAAAAGCTCTGTAAGGTTCCATAGCTGTATTGTTACCGGCATCCAGCACCCATAACAAACCTGCTGCCATCCATAAACTACTGCTAAAAGGAAAAAGAAGTAAGGCAATACTGCACATAATGGCACCCACAAGAAAATAAGGTTTTCTTCTTCCCCATCGTGGGCTCCAGGTTTTATCACTCATTGCACCGATAAGTGGTTGGATGAGCAGGCCCGTCATAGGCCCTGCAAGATTCAATATTGGAAGACTGTCTGGGTTAGCACCTAAAAAAGAATAAATAGGATTAACAGCCGATTGCTGCAAACCAAAGGAATATTGAATGCCCAAAAATCCAAAACTCATATTCCATATTTGCCAGAAAGAAAGCCGTGGCTTGGTAAAAGACATAAGCAATCGTTTGAGCTGGTAAAGTACAAAAACGAAGTGGCTGTAATGAATCAAAATCGATGACACCTAGTGTTGCAAACGTTTGTTGTTGGGAAAATAATACCGCCGTAAAAGTGCTGCTATCACCCAATGCTAAATCCATATTTTTGTATACGGTACATAGGCTTTTTATACCGATAACTGATTGTTCAACTTGTAGTAAAGACCGTATGAAAAAAATACTGATAATTGTTATCATTGCCTTGCTGTTACTGCTAGGAAGCATTTATATTTTCATTTCCGATATAATCAAGATTGGATCTGTTACCAAAAGCTCACTGAATATAACTGCCGCAACCCGTTATCTGGTAAATTCAGAAAACTGGGCTGAGTGGTGGCCAGGTGTAAAACCTTTACAATACAACAACATAGATTTTAAAATCGCTAAAAAGAAACTGAACAGTTTTGAAATTCAATTGCTTTATAAAAGAGACACCCTATTTAGTACATTGGAAATAATTTCATTAGATAGCAATGCTACGGCTTACTCGTGGACATGTGAAATGGAAAGCAGCAATAATCCCATCAACCGATGTGCACAGTATTTCAAAGCCATCCATATAAAAAAAAGTTTAGATCTTTTACTACAGAGTTTAAAAAATTACTTAGATAAAGAAGAAAATGTATATGGGTTTAACGTTCATTTGGTAAAAGTTACTGACTCTGTATTAATTGCTACCAAGCATTCATTTAATCATGAACCGGACATAAAAGAAATTGATTTAATGGTTCAACAATTAAATGATTATATTATCAAGGAAAAAGCGGTCAGTAAAAATTTTCCGATGCTTAATGTACACCAGCTTGGTGAGAAT
>JBKJXQ010000225.1:0-2744 GCA_046716235.1 Chitinophagaceae bacterium | reverse complement strand
CTGCATAGCCGAAGGTCAATATCGATTTTATCGTTTTGCAAATTTCAATAGCATATTTTGATTTATGAAAAAAGCAGCCCTTTTATTTTTATTAATCGCTGGTGTATTTCAGCATCTTACTGCCCAGTCAGGCAATGTCGATAAATTAATTTCAACTTTGTCTTCAGTAAAAACAGATGACGAACGTCAGGATATTTTAATGGAACTATTTGATCTGTATGAGAATTACTCAGTAGATTCCAATATGCATTATGCAAATAAAATTTTAGAAACCGGTAAACAATTAAAATCATTATTGATAGAAGCCCGGGCTCTCGATGAGATTGGATATGTTTATTACAGAATAGATAACCGGCAAAAATGTATTGAAATCACCCTGCAATCACTCCGGATGGCTGAGCAAACGGGTAATAAAAGGCTGATGGGTTTCATACATGTAGGATTAGCAAGTGTGCAGGAGGATGAAAAAGCTATTAGCTATCTTAAAAAAGCGATTGAATATTTAAAGAATACCAATGGCTATAAAGAACTTTTAATCGCATTAAACGATATAACAGTAAGGTATTTGCAATCTAACAAGCCTGACTCTGCTTTGACCTATGCTCAATGGGCATATAAATTAACTCAGGAACATAATTATAATATATATACAGGCTACACATTAGGTTCTCTGGGAACTATACACTCAAAACTTGGAAACACAGGACTTGCTCTTGAATATTATAAATTAGCGGTAATTCATGCCATTAATCAGAAAGCTGATCCATTACTTTATAAAGCCTATGATCATTTAATTAGTTTTTACCAGATACAAGGAAATAACGATTCCCTCTTTTATTATGCAAAATTAAATTATCGACTTGCTCAAAAGGGTCCTGTACGATGGATGATTACACCTGCCCGCATATTTTATGAAAGTTATAAAAAAGAAGGGAAAGGTGATAGTGCATTAAAGTATCACGAAATTTATAAATCGGCACAGGATAGTTTATTCAGCACTCAGAAAATTCAAAAAGTGCAGGCACTGAGTATTGAGGAAGACTTAAGGCAAAAAGAAATATTGTATGAAAAAGAAAAATCAGATCAGCAAAGAAAACAGAGTATTCAATATGCTGCTATTGCTATCGTAATTATTACTTTACTTCTATTCTTTCTGTTATTAAGCCGTAGCATCATTGTCAATGAAAAATTAATTGAGTATTTTAATATTATTGGTTTATTAATTGTTTTTGAATTTATTAATCTTGTATTACATCCATACCTGTATACGCTTACTCATCATTCTCCTGTTTTGATGTTATTGATTATGGTTATTATTGCTGCAATTTTAGTACCTGTGCATCATCGTTTGGAAAAATGGCTTACCCAAAGATTAGTGTTAAAAAATAAAAGAATCAGGTTGGCTGCGGCAAAGAAAACGATTGAAATGCTCGAAGGAAATTCTGCCGTTTTACCCTAATCTATCATAACAGTAAAATAATTGTCCTGCACATTTTCCAATACAATTATCCATAGTTGTATAATAAAAACTTACTTATTCAACAATCGCATTCTATAGGCATTCATGGCAGTGATGCCTAATTTTTTTATCAATCCATAATTAACTATAATCCCAACAGGGGCACCTATCACCGGAACTAACTGTGCCATTTTTGCAATGTCAATATAGTCCCTGTATTCCTGTTGAAAGTTTCGCCAGTCAAACTCATTAATAGATGCCGGCAGCTCATTTTTTTTATTTTCCCAGTCTGTCATTTTAAGATAAACAGATTTTCTATGCACAGCACTGGAAAATGCGAGTTCAAAAATATGAAGCAGATAAATTCTTTCTTTATAATCATTCATATCAAAACCATACAGGCTGGCTATTTCAAATAGTAATTTTAATTTTATGCCAATTAGTATTGGAAAATCTGCCAGGCCCAGCAATATTCCTCCCGCCCCGGTAATACCACCTTCTACTGCTGCTGTTTTTTTATAGGTATCTATTTTTTTAAAAATTGCCTTTTCTCTTTCCTGAAGGCTTGCATTTAGCAGTGGTTTTCCAGTGGTATATTTTGCACCAAATAATACACCCCTTATTAGTTGCTTAATAGTAGCCGTGATGGCGATATGAATTTTTTCAGGGATCCAGGTATTGATTTTTGTTTGAATTTTCCTGGAAAGATTATTAAGCAATGATGGCCTGCTCAACATTTTTTTTTGCCAGATGTCCAATTCCTTTCTTACCGGAACATCATATTCAGTAGTCATAATAAAATCTGATTATAGAAGATAACAAGCTGTAGTTTGTAATGTATCACAAAATTAGGGCCGATACATTTTTTCTTTATGGTATTCGTTACGGGGATCAGATATTATTTATACGGTAATCAAAGAATTAAGAAATAAGATTTATATTTCCGTACTAAAACTCTGTCAATGTCTAAACAAATCCTGTTTTTTATTTTTCTGCTTTCGATACTCCGTACTGATGCTCAAACAAAAAAAGATACACTCCCTAATGATCTGAATAGTTTTTTCAAACCAGTAAAATGGAGGAATATAGGTCCGTTTAGAGGTGGACGTTCGGTTACAGCCACTGGAGTAGTAGGTAATCCCAGTACTTATTATATGGGCACCACCGGAGGTGGACTTTGGAAAACTGAAGATATGGGCACTACCTGGGACTATATCTCAGATAATTATTTTAAAACATCATCAGTAGGTGCTGTGGCGTTGGCAGAAAGCGATCCCAATATTAT
>JBKJXQ010000224.1:0-4822 GCA_046716235.1 Chitinophagaceae bacterium | reverse complement strand
TTGTTTTAGTTCATCACTGCTTCTTAACTGTACATCCGCATGAATGCTTGTTTTTTTCCCAGTTTTAAAAGTAGTTAATAATGCTGTCCAACCTGTAAATTGTGTTTGAGCCATTGAAATAAAAGATATTGAACCTGCAAGAAAGATTAGTGTAAGGATAAAAATTTTTTTCATGGGCACAAAAAAACAAAATTTTTGGGTTATAAAATTATTATCCTTTAATTAATTCTATGTTATCACACAGGCAAGGCTTTGCGGGGGTTAGTGTTTGTAAAATACAGTGATATCAATAGTTTCAGCAGTTTTAATTTTAGTAATCCTTACCTGTTTGGTGTTTCAGGTCAGGCAGAGATCTGATTATTTTTTTTAATGTTTGATGATGAAATTTCCAAAAAAATTTTCCCCAATGGAAATTCTATGGGTTTAAAATATCCGCTAATACAGTACAGGTAAGCACTTGCCGATTTTGCACATCGATTATCCACACAATGTTAATATTTGCAGGTTTGAATTTCCCTTTATAAAAAATAGTTTCGTAAGAGGCCTTTTAGTAAAAAGGTTTTATTGAAACCAGGACTACTAACCCACTAAATTTATTCAGTTATGACAAGTAAGAAACAGGCATCTGCCAAAGGTGGCTTGCAGTTCAGTCGTCGGTATACCCGTGATGATGTAAGTGTGTTTGATATGTTTGAGTATGATTACCGAACTTCTGTTATCCGCAATCCATCAGGCGAAGTAGTGTTTGAAATGAATAATGTGGAAGTGCCAAAACAATGGAGCCAGATTGCTACTGATATCTTAGCACAAAAATATTTTCGTAAGGCAGGTGTACCGCAGGCAGATAAAAGTTTAGGAAGAGAAACGTCTGCAAAGCAAGTAGCGCATAGAATGGCTAACTGCTGGAGAGCCTGGGGTGAACGATATGGTTATTTTTCTTCTTCAACCGATGCACAGGTATTTTATGAAGAGCTGGTTTATTCTATCCTTAATCAGATGTGTGTACCCAACTCACCACAATGGTTTAATACTGGTTTGCATGAGAGTTATGGAATTACCGGCAAGCCACAAGGTCACTATTATGTAGACCCTGTGGATGGTGAACTTAAAAAATCGCAGAATGCTTATGAACGTCCGCAACCGCATGCCTGTTTTATTTTAAGTGTGGATGATGATTTGGTGAATGAAGGTGGCATTATGGATTTGTGGGTTCGTGAAGCAAGAATTTTTAAATATGGTTCTGGTGTTGGTACCAATTATTCAAATCTTCGGGGCTCGGGTGAAAAATTAAGCGGTGGCGGTACATCATCCGGACTAATGAGTTTCCTGAAAATAGGTGACCGGGCTGCTGGTGCAATCAAATCAGGTGGTACTACCCGCCGTGCTGCTAAAATGGTTTGCCTCGATTTAGACCATCCGGAAATAGTTGAATTTATTAATTGGAAAATGGAAGAGGAAAAAAAAGTAGGAGCGTTGATTGCGGCCGGTTATCCATCCGGGTATGAAGATGAAGCTTATAAAACAGTAAGCGGACAAAATTCTAATAACTCAATCCGTATTCCTAATTCCTTTTTTAATGTGCTGGAGGAAGATGGAGATTGGGAATTGAAAGGAAGAATGGATGGCAGGATAATGAAAAAAATTCCTGCAAGAGAATTATGGAATCAGATTGCCTACGCTGCATGGCGTTGTGCCGATCCCGGAACACAATACAATACAACCATTAATGAATGGCATACTTGTCCGGAAGGTGGTGAAATAAGAGCATCTAATCCTTGTTCGGAATATATGTTTCTGGATAATACAGCTTGTAATCTTGCATCAGCCAACCTGATGAAATTTTTTGATACAGAAACAAATCATTTTGATGTAGAAGGATATGAATACAACTGTCGTTTGTGGACAGTTGTATTAGAGATTTCCGTATTAATGGCACAATTCCCTTCAAAAGAAGTAGCACAATTAAGTTATGAATATAGAACATTGGGATTAGGTTATGCAAACCTGGGTACCATGTTAATGGTTAGCGGAATTCCTTATGACAGCGAAGAGGCAAGAGGAATTGCGGGTGCTATCTCAGCTATCATGACAGGTGTTGCTTATCGTACATCCGCTGAAATGGCAAATGCACTGGGTGCTTTTCCAAGATATGAAGAGAATAAAGCACACATGATGAGGGTAATGCGTAACCATCGACTCGCAGCTTATGATGCAGATGAGTATGAAAACTTAAGTCTGAAACCTGTTGGCATCAAAGCAAAATATTGTCCTGATTATTTATTGAAGGCCGCCTGCAGAGCATGGGATGATGCTGTAGAAATGGGAGAAAAGTATGGATACAGAAATGCACAGGCGACAGTTATCGCACCAACCGGCACTATCGGACTGGTGATGGATTGTGATACAACCGGCGTAGAACCGGATTTTGCATTGGTAAAGTTCAAAAAATTATCTGGCGGTGGTTATTTTAAAATTATTAATCAGTCAGTTCCTGCTGCGTTAAAAAATTTAGGTTACTCTACTAAAGAATCTGAAGCAATTATTAAATATGCAACAGGTTCTGCTTCCTTTGCCGGTGCTCCTTTTATCAATCACCAATCATTGAGTGAAAAAGGTTTTATAGCTGATGAAATAAAACGCCTTGATGCGGCTG
Source organism: Chitinophagaceae bacterium (assembly GCA_046716235.1). Lineage (GTDB taxonomy): Bacteria > Bacteroidota > Bacteroidia > Chitinophagales > Chitinophagaceae > JJ008. The sequence goes on along the minus strand of JBKJXQ010000224.1, from coordinate 2,169 downwards.
CAATCACAGCTTTTGAAATCGGCTTTGTATTTAATAAATATACATTGGGTGAAGAGTGTCTGAATCGTTTAGGCTTCACTCCGGAACAATACAATGACTTTGAATGGAGCCTGCTGGAAGCATTAGGCTATACAGATGAGCAAATTGAAGCTGCCAACGATTATGTATGTGGTACGATGATGCTTGAAGGTGCCCCATTATTAAAAGAAGAACACTTGCCTGTTTTTGACTGTGCCAATAAATGTGGAGCAAAAGGTCAACGATACATTCATGCACATGGCCACATTCGCATGATGGGTGCTACGCAACCATTTATAAGTGGAGCCATCTCCAAAACAATTAACCTGCCGCATGAAGCAAAAGTAGAAGAGATTGCTGATGCTTATTTGCTTAGTTGGAAATTGGGTTTGAAAGCAAATGCATTATATCGTGACGGTTCTAAGTTATCACAGCCGCTGAGTAATAAAAGCGACAAGAAGAAGAAGTCAGAAGAAGGAAATCAGAAGTTGGAAGCCGAACAACTAATAACCGACAATGGACACCAGACAACTCAATCCAACATAGTAGACTTAGGAAAACTGACTGTTGAAGAATTGCTGGAAGAAGTACAAAAAAGAGTACAGGCATCTCCGGATACCAAGTTGAAAAGAAAGCTTGCCAGTATTGTTGAACGTCGTGCATTGCCAGCCAAACGACGTGGTTTTACACAAAAAGCAAAAATAAACGGGCAAGCTATTTTCTTACGTACCGGCGAATATGGTGACGGGACATTAGGAGAAATTTTTATTGATATGGCAAAAGAAGGTGCAACGATGCGTAGTATGATGAACTGCTTTGCTATTTCTATTTCTATCGGGATGCAATATGGGGTGCCGCTGGAAGAGTTTGTTGATAAATTTGCTTTTACAAGATTTGATCCTTCAGGATTTGTAGAACACCCGAATATTAAATCAACCACTTCTATAGTTGACTTTATTTTCCGGGTGTTAGGTTATGAATACCTTGGAAGAACAGACCTTGTTCATGTATTAGATAAGCCGGAGATAATGAATACCGGTGCTGATGAATGGGATGTAGTGCCATCCAATCCGTTGGAATATGTAGCACCTGAATTATCAAGTGTCCGTGTTACTCCATCATCAGTCCCCGTGGCAGCGCAACATGTAAAAAATCAAAGATCAACACAATCAGTAAAAAGTGATAATAATATGGAAGCAATGAATGTTATGAATAGACAAATGCAGGGTGATGCTCCACCTTGTACTAACTGTGGACATATTACTGTAAGAAGCGGTACCTGCTATAAATGTTTGAACTGTGGCACACAGGGAGGTTGTAGTTAAACTCATTACTGATCCATCACATTCCTGACCGGAATGAAGGTGATAAAAATGTTTGGACGGAAAACCAACTAATGTACCCATTAATTCTGCATCCCGGTATAAAGCCGGGATGCTTTTTATTAGTACTATCAAATTATTAATACGAAGAGCATTGCTTTTCTTATTTAAATGAATATGGATAAAAACAATGATTAGCAAAGCCATTTGGCAATTTCCCATATTGTATTTTCAATACTTTACAGGAAAGGCAACTATGCATATTAAATTAGCGTTGTGTACTTTATAACTTTGATCCGATAATCTTCATAAATCTAAAAACAAAAGAGGTAAAAAAATATCACCTTTAATTATAAATGAAAGAACTTATATATACAAACAGTTGTTTATCTGTATGTTTAAATTTGCAGGTTTATGCAGGATCTAAAAAAAATATTAATATTTGATAAGATAGTATCAAACTGCAAACGTTACTTATCTTAACTTTAGCAAAACTTACTTGCTTTATGACAAAGAAAATATTTTATGGAATATGCACATTTGTGTGCATACTAATCTTCAATCAGGCCTTTTCACAAAAAACTGTTACAGGGGTAATTCGGGAAAACAATTCTCCCGCAGCCTCAGCTACTGTTTTGGTAAAAGGCACCACAGTTGGTACAAAGACAGATGCTAACGGAGCTTTTAGTATTTCAGTTCCTTCTGGCGGCAAAACTCTTGTTATCTCCTCCGTTGGTTTTGAAACTCAGGAAGTTGACATTTCAGGAAAAAGTACTGTTGAAGTAAATCTTGCAACTGTTAACAATACACTGAATGAAGTGGTAGTTAC